>JBJTWS010000258.1:0-23447 GCA_046081905.1 Synechococcus sp.
ATCACCGCGGCGGGCTGATGCCGTCGCTGCTGCCGGATTCCTGAGGTCAGCAACAGCCAGTACGGCTGCCTGATCGCTCAGAGATGAACGATCAGCACGCAGTCCTGCGGCCGTGCGTCCCGACCTCTGAACGCATACGACCGAACAAGCGCTCCGGAAGGAGCTCAGGCCTGCGGTGGAGGCGGATGCCATCACCCTCTGAGGGCAGTCCGAAACGTGACTGGCGCCTCTATGCGCAGGACATGAACCGGTTTGCCCATCGCGCCGTGAGCTACTGCGCGGATCTGAACCGTGCGCAGTTTGAGGCGAATCAACTGATGCAGGACGCCGTTCTTCGCAACATTGAGCTGATTGGCGAAGCCGCCACTCGCATCCCAGAGGAGGTGAGGCTCGCTCATCCTGAGACCCCTGGCGGGAGATCATCGCGATGCGCAATCAACTCATCCACGCCTACCTCGGGGTCGATCTTGATGTGGTGTGGGATGTGATCCAGGTGGAATTGCCGCTGCTGATCCTCCAGCTGAACACTGTTCTGTCCTAGCGAGCAGCCTGTTCATGCCGGTCTGCGGAGCCGCCAACCAACGCGATGGCATGCTCGCTCACCAGGCCAAACCGGCCGACAATGCTCACGGCTCCATCCCCCATTCCCATGGCCAGCGGCATCACGGTGACCTCCAACCCGGATCCAGCCCAGCTCGCGCGTCTGGGCGTGAGCAGCTGGCCCACCTGGAGCTGTGGGGTGAGCACCTTCCCCTGGACCTACGACGAGCCGGAGACCTGCCTGCTGCTGGAGGGCGACGTGACCGTCACCCCCGATGGCGGCGCACCCGTGCGTTTCGGCGCCGGTGATCTGGTGGTGTTCGATGCCGGGCTGAGCTGCACCTGGGAAGTGCATGTTCCGGTGCGCAAGCACTACCGCTTCGGTTGAGCGCCTGCGGCAATCCGTTGGGAGGGTTCGTTGGTAGTGCAGGCGAACCCTGGCCCTGCCGCGATGTCCCTGCCCCTCGCCGCTCTGTTGCTCGCCTCCGCAAGCCCCCTGCCCACCGGCCTGCCCGTGCCTGCACCCTCCCCCGGCTGGGTGGCCCAGAAGCCGGCCGGGGCCCTGGCCCCCTCCCTGCAGGGAAAACCCGTGGTGGTGGACATCTACGCCAGCTGGTGCTCCGCCTGCCGCACGATCGAACCCACCCTCCGCTCCCTCCGGCAGGCCAAGGCGGGCAAGGCCACCTTCGTGACCTTCGACGTGTCCGATGCCGCCACCTTGAAGGCCGCCCGGGAGCGGGCCCTTGCGCTCGGCCTCGGCCCGTTCCTCGAGGCCAGCCGCAGCCAGACCTCCCTGGTGGCCGTGTTCGACCCTGCCAGGGGCACCCCGGTTCAGACCTTCCGGGCCAGCACCGATGCCGCGGCCTACGCCGCTGCGATCAGCAAGGTGCAGGCGATGATCCGCCGATGAGCCGCTCCCCTGTGCTCCGCAGGCGGCCCGCCGTTCTTCTGCTTCTGGCCTTCGCCGGCCTGGCTCTGGCGGTTCTGGTGGCAGGTCCGGCTCAGAACGCCCTGCAGCAGCTCGGCGCCTGGCTGGATCAGCTGATCCTCCAGGGCTCGCAGGCCTATGCCGAGCGCTTCGAGCCTGGCGCCCCTCCCCGCTTGTGCTTCCGCTGGCGGCGTTCGCCGGTGGGCTGCTGGCGAGCGTGTCGCCCTGCGTGCTGGCCATGCTTCCCCTCAACCTCGGCTACATCGGCACCCTCGGTTCGCTCAGCCGGCGGCAGGCCGTGGTGCGGGTGGGAGGCTTCGTGGCCGGCACGGTGCTGGTGCTGAGCCTCTTTGGCCTGGTGGCCTCGTTCGCCTCGGCCGTGGTGGTGGATCACCGCGGCCCGGTGCACCTCGCCGTGGGCCTGGTGATCTTCGCCATGGGGCTCCATCTGGGGGGCTGGCTGCCGCTGCGCCTGCCGCGCCTCCCGGCTCTCCCCCCGGCCGGTGGACCGTTCCTGGTGGGCATCGGCTTCGGGCTGGTGAGCTCCCCCTGCGCCAGTCCGGTGTTTTTCTCGGTGCTGGCCGCCGCCGCTGGCACGGGGTCAGTGGTGCTGTCTGTGGTCACGATGGTGAGCTACGCCCTGGGGTACACCGCCCTGATCTCGGCCACCAGCCTCTGGGCCGGGCTCCTGGGTGCCTCCCGCACGCTGCTGCGCCACGGCGCCGCGCTCACCCGCCTCAGTGCCTTGGTGCTGCTGGCGGCCGGGGCATTTTACGCGGTGCAGGGGCTGCTGTGGAGCTGAGTTGTCGATGAAGGCCGCGATCCATGGCCATGGCCAGCCGAGAAGCCCGTGGATGGGCCAAGTGACATGCATTGTGCATGCATGTTGAGTAAGCTCAGGCCAGAAGAGGCTTGCCCATGCCCTCCCTGCAGATCCGCGACCTGCCGGAGCCGCTGCACCGTCTGCTGCAGCACCGTGCCCAGGCCCACAAGCGCAGCCTCAGCCAGCAAGCGCTGGTGGACCTCGAGACCATCGCCGGTGGTGATGCCCGCGACCGCCGCCGCCAGTTGCTGGATCGCATCGCCCGGCGAGGGCCCCTGGCCGCAGCCCTCGCCCCTGTTCCCACGCCGGAAGAGATGATCCGTGCCGACCGCGAGCGCTGATGGCCCTCGCCTGCGTTCTCGATGCCTCGGCTGCCATTCGGCTGGTCCTGGGCGATCCAGCCGCCGTTCCTCTGGCGCAGCCGATCCGCGACGCTGCTCTCGTGCTGGCGCCTGAGCTGATGCTCAGCGAGGTGGCCAACACCCTCTTGAAACTGCAGCGCGCCGCGCAGCTGTCTGATCTCGATCCCCAGCAGCTTCTGGCTGACGCCCGCGATCTCGTCGATCGGGTGGAACCCGACCGGCACCTGCAGGCCGAGGCTCTCGCGATGGCCTGCCGCTTCAACCATCCGGTGTACAACTGCCTCTATCTCGCCCTGGCCCGCCGCGAAGCTGCCACCTTGATCAGCGCAGATCGACGCTTGCAGCAACTGGCTGAGCGGGTTCTTCCGTGAGCCCCAATCGAGGGGATCCCATCGCGCGGATCACGACGAACAGCTGTAGTGGGAGATGCCGCCGGCGTTGAAGAACTCCCGCGGCCTCAGGCGGTCGTAGCGCGCTGCCAGCTCGGCGGAGGGCTCCTCATAGGGATGGCGGAACACCTCCTGCAGCTCCTGGATCGCCTGAACGTTGCCCTCGGCGGCCTGTTCGTAGGCCGGAGCGATCAGCCATTCGCGCCAGGTGATTGCAGGGTTCACCCGCTTCATCGCGGCGGAGGTTGCGGTGGGATCGCCCAGCTGCTGCCGCCAGCGCGGCAGCCAGCGGCTCCATTGCTCGTTGAGCTCCTCGGAACTGGGCAGGTAGAAGCTCTGCTTCAGGACGTTGAGCTGCTCCGAGATTTCGGCGGCAGGATCCGCGGCAAGGTGCGAGAGGCGGCGGAAGGCGATCGTGTAATCGGCCCGGGAGTTCACCAGCAGCTGCAGCAGATCCTGCACCAGTTCGGCGTCGTACCCGGGCAGGCCCAGCTTGCGGGCCCACATCGCCTCCATCTCCTGGCCCATCGCCGCCGCGAAGCCTTCGCGGATCGCCTCGAGCTGCTGCAGGGCCTCCTCGTTGCCCTCCAGCAGCGGCAGCAGCGATTGGCAGAACATCCCGTAGTTCACTTCCGCCGCCGCCGGCTGATTGAAGAAGCAGAAATGCTCCCCGCCTCCCGTCCAGGGCTGGAAGCGGGGATCGAAGAGTTCGCAGAAGCCGAAGGGGCCGTAGTCGAGCGTGTAGCCGCCGGCGGCGCAGTTGTCGCTGTTGAAGTTGCCCTGGCAGTAGCCCACCCGCATCCAGTGCGCCACCAGGGCCGTGAGCCGGCCGCGGAACAGCCGCGCCAGCTCCAGCACCTGCTCATGGAAGGGCAGAGCGGCCGTGATCTCCGATGGGTAGTTGCGCTCGATCAGGTGGGCCGTGATGCTCTGCAGCTCGCGCAGGGCGCCGGGGTGGGCGTTGCTGCGGGCCCGGCGCGCGAACAGCTCCAGCTGGCCCACCCGCAGAAACGACGGCGCCACCCGGGTGGTGATCGCCGCCGGGTTGTTCACCAGCACATCCGGCTCGAACGAGCGCGAGTGCTCCGAATACCAGGGCCGGCGCACCCCTTCGGCGCGGGAGAAATAGAGCGTCAGCGAGCGGGAGGTGGGCACCCCCAGGGCGTGCATCAGCTCCTGCGCCAGAAATTCGCGCACGCTGGAGCGCAGCACGGCCCGGCCATCGGCGCCGCGGCAGTAGGGCGTGGGGCCCCCGCCCTTGAGCTGCAGTTCCCAGCGCCTGCCCTCGAACAGTCCTTCGAAGATGGAGATGGCCCGGCCATCGCCGTAGCCGTTGCCGGTGCCGAACGGGCACTGCTGCGTGTATTCGGTGCCGTAGATCGAGAGGGCGTAGCCGGTGGCCCAGCCATGGGGGCGCATCGGCCCGGTGGCCACGCTGCTGTCGCCGGAGAACAGCCGCCGGAATTGCTCGTCGTGGGCGAGCTCCTCGCTCAGGCCCAGCTCCGCGAACAGGGCACTGCTGTGGGCCCCGTACTCCGGTTCCGGCAGCGGCGTGGGCATCACCGGCACGTAATGCCCCGAGAACACCTGGCGGGGGCGGTGATCGCGGCCATCCGCCCTGGCCTGGGGATCGGGCTGCAGGGAATCCTGCAGGGAGTAGTCGGCCCGCTGGGCGAACTCCGCGAAGGTGGTGGTGGGCGCCGCAGCGGTTTTGGCAGTGGGCACGGTTGCCGTCACGGCAGTGGGCACGGTTGTCGTCACGGCTCTTCCGGGCGCTGACGGCCATCATGGCGAGGCCGGGCGGGGCTTCAGGGTTTCCAGCCCTAGCGTTGGGGCTGCTAGACACGCCGCGGCGTGAGCTTTCTCCTCAACCTGCTCTGGTTCCTGCTGGGCGGCTTCGTGATGGGGCTGGGCTGGTGGCTGGCGGGCCTGGTGGCCGCCCTCACGATCGTGGGGATCCCCTGGGCCCGCGCCTGCTTCGTGATCGGGAACTTCTCCTTCTGGCCCTTCGGCTACGAGGCCGTGAGCCGGCGGGAACTCACCGGCCGCACCGATTTCGGCACCGGCCCGCTCGGCCTGGTGGGCAACGTGATCTGGTTCCTGCTGGCCGGCTGGTGGCTGGCGATCGGCCACCTCAGCTCCGCCCTGGCCTGCTTCGTGACGATCGTGGGGATTCCCTTCGGCATCCAGCACATCAAGCTGGCCCTGATCGCCCTGGCACCGATCGGCCTGCAGGTGGTGCCCACGGATGCCCGGTGAGGCTCGGTTCAGCTGAGGCTCGGATCAGTTCTCCTGGTTGGGCAGGAAGGACACATCCATCACGTATCGCTTCGGGTTTCCCTCCCGGAGGTACACCGTGATCTTCCCTTCCGGGATGAAGGGTGAGGGATCGAACAAGAGGTTGGTGCTGCGAAAGCTATGCACCTTTCCGGTGGTGCGATCCTGCCACTGCGTGAAGATCTGGAAGGGATGGCGGCCGTTCACCGTCAGGGAGGTGTTCAGGGCCACCTGCTGAAAGTCCGTGTAGACCGCCACGCCCTTCTGGCGGAGTTCGTTTTCGCCGCGGCGAGCGAGGAGCAGCCCCGTCATCGTGCCCCCACCCACAGCGGCAAAAACGAACCCCATCCCCCCCAGCACCGTGGCCGCACCCCAGAGGGAGAAGAAGTCGTTGATGCGGGCGTCGCGGGGATTGGTGGGCCGGTAGAGAACCTCCACCTTCTGGCCAACGGAGTAGCTGGGCGGGTTGCTGCCGGTGGAGGCCACGAAGGAGGCCGGCTCGCCATTGCGGCTGGTGAATTCCACCGAGGGCCGGTAGGTGGTGGAATCGCTGGAGCGGGAGGCCACCAGATCCACCACCGTTCCGGGTGCCGTGATCGCGTCCTTCAGAAAGGTGGAGGTGTTGCCGTAGAACAGCGCTGCACCCCACAACATCCCTGCACCGAACAGGGAGAAGCTGACCACCACCACGGTGACCGGATTCATCCAGGGGTCCCCTTTGTTGCGGCCTCCGCCGGCCGATCCACCCGCATTCTCGCGGACACATGCCCTTCGGGATCCACCCCGGCAAAGGTAGGGGGCAGCCACACCCGCACCACCATCAGCAGGGCGGCGGTGGCGAGGAACAGACACACCGCCAGGATCTGGCGCCAGTCGGTTTCCAGCACGCCATTCACGATCACCTCCCGCAGCACGGACACGATCGCGATCTCCACCGACACACCGATCGACACCCGCTGCTCCTGCAGATAGATGATCAGCAGGCGGAACAGTTCCACCAGGATCAGGATGAAGAGGATGTCGGCGGTGATGGCGTGAAACTGCGGCTGGGTGATCAGAGAAGCAAAGATCGCCTTCAGCTGCAGCGCCATCACGCAGAACAGGCCGAGGCAGAGCGAAACCGCGATCAGATCCTGCACCGCCTCCAGCGACTGCACGATCTGCGGCCAGCGGAACTGCTGGTGCCACGGCAGGGCGGCCGGGGATGCCGTGGGCGTTGATTCGGGCGTGGGGCTGGCCGGGCTGGCCGGGGGAGGAATCAGGGCAGTGGATGTCATCACTTTCACCGCAACTCCGGCGCGGTGCCGGGAACGTGCCGGAACCCTAAGGGGCTGCTGCTTATCAATCAATCGCTGAACAATCAGCTGTGCTCATGCCATTGATGGCGGGTTGCCCCGCATAGGCTCCCTCCAGAACTCCCCCTCCCCATGGCCGAACCTTCGTTCCAGTACGAGCCGCTCGAGAAGTTCGGCGAGGGCCTCACCACCCGCCGCCCCTGGAACACCCGGGCCCTCGAAGGCGTGGAGCGGCTCAATGGCCGGGCGGCCATGGTGGGATTCGCCGCCGCCCTGCTGGGGGAGTGCCTCACCGGCCACGGACCCGCCGGCCAGGTGCTCGCCCTGGTGCGCTGGTATCTGGGCTGGGGAGCCTGAGGCCATGAATCCAACCCTCAAGGGCGTGGTGTACGTGAGCGTGTGGGTGCTGCTCTGGGGCACCGGCGCCTCCCTGGCCGATTTCGTGCTGCTGGAGCGCGGCGCCTACGAAGCCGGCACCACCGGCCAGGTGGTGACTTTCGCCTCCTACGGGATCGCTGCGGTGGTGCTGGCCGTGCGCCTGGCGGCGCGGTTTCTGAAGTCCGAATCCTGAGGCGCGGGCAGCCGCGGGGTGGGATCCACCGCCACCAGGCCGCCCGCCTGCCGTTGACGCAGCTCCAGGTGGAGGTGGGCGGTGCTGGCGTTGCCGCTCTGGCCCACCAGCCCCAGCGGTTGTCCGGCCTCCAGCTCCTCGCCGGGGCTCACGCTCGCCCGCAGCAGGTGCGCATACAGGCTCGACCAGCCGCCGCCGTGGTCGAGCAGCACCGTGAGGCCGTAGCCGCTGATCTCCGCCACCCGCAGCACCCGGCCCGCCTGCACCGCCAGCACTTCGGTGCCCTCCGGCGCGATCAGATCCAGGCCGGTGTGCATCCGCCAGGCCCCCCGCGACTCCGACCAGCGCCAGCCCCAGGGGTCCCGCTCCGTGGCCGCCACCGCCAGGGGGTAGTGCAGGGAGCCGGGATCCCCGCGTTCCCCGGACCTGGCCTCCTCGCTGCCCGGCTCCGGGAGGGTGAGATCCCCCACCGCCACCTGCGGCGGAATCTCGGTGGGGCGCTCGGGGCGCGGCGGCTGGGCGGGCTGGTCTGCGGGGGCGGCCAGCCCCTGGGCCGGCTCCGGTGAGGGCGGGGGCAGCAGGTCGAGTTCGGCTCCGCTGGCGGAATCGGGAATCGCCGCCGCCGGGAGCGGCGTTCCCAGCAGGGGGAACAGGAGCAGCAGGGCCAGGGCCTGTCGGAAGGAATGGGGGGCCATCACCGGGCGCACCCGTGGGTCAACCGCGTTGTACCGCCTCCGGCCCCTCCCCGCCCGCCTCCCCCGCCAGCACCGCCAGCAGCGCCGCGCCATAGCGCTCCAGCTTGGCGGCGCCGATGCCGCCGATCTCCGCCAGCGCGGCCCGGCTGGAGGGCTTCCGCGCCGCCAGCTCCAGCAGGGTGCGGTCGTGGAACACCACATAGGGCGGCACCCCCTGCTCGCGGGCCTGCTCCCGCCGCCAGTTCTTGAGGGCGCTCACCAGCGCCTCATCGATCTCCAGGCCACGGAAGGCCTCCCGCGGATCGCTCCCGCGGGCACTGCCGGCGGCGGATCGGCTCCGTTCCTTCCGCGGAGGCGGCAGCGGCAGCTCCAGCTGCGCCTCGCCCCGCAGCAGCGGCCGCACCAGCTCCGGTGGACCGAGCCGCAGGCCGCCGCGGCCATCGGGCACCGGCTCCAGGTAGCCCAGCCCCGTGAGCTGGCGCAGCAGCGTGCGCCACTGGCCCCGGTCGAGTTCCCGGCCGATGCCATGCACGCTCAGGCTCTCGTGCCCCAGGGTGCGGATGCGCTCGGTGCTCGCCCCCAGCAGCACATCCACCAGGTGGGCGGCGCCGAAGCGCTGCCCCGTGCGCACCACTGCCGAGAGCGCCTTCTGCGCCGGGATGGTGGCATCCACCAGCGCCTGGGGCTCCAGGCAGCCGTCGCAGTTGCCGCAGGGTTCGGCCAGCTCCTCGCCGAAGTGGCGCAGCAGCACCTGGCGGCGGCACCCCACCGCCTCGCTGAAGCCGATCAGCGCCTCGAGCTTGCCGTGCTCGATCCGCTTCTGGGCCTCGCTGGCCTCGGAGTCGTCGATGAAGCGGCGCAGCTGGGGCACATCCCCGGGCCCCTGCACCATCCAGGCCACCGCCGGCAGGCCGTCGCGGCCCGCCCGGCCGGTCTCCTGGTAGTAGGCCTCCAGGCTCTTGGGCAGATCCACGTGGGCCACGAAGCGCACGTCGGGCTTGTCGATGCCCATGCCGAAGGCGATCGTGGCCACCACCACCACGCCGCTGCCCGTGCGGAAGCGCTGCAGCGCCTCCCGCCGCTGCTCGGCGCCCAGGCCGGCGTGATAGGCCACCGCGTCGAAGCCCGCCGCCCGCAGCTCCGCCGCGAAGCGGTCCACCCGGCTGCGGGAGCGGGCGTACACGATGCCCGCCTCGCCGCGGTGCTGCTCCAGAAAGCGCAGCAGCTGGGTCTTCGCCTCCTCCTTCGCCCGCACCAGGTAGCGGATGTTGGGGCGATCGAAGCTGGCCAGGAACACCTGGCCGTTCTGCAGCCGCAGCCGCTCCTGGATGTCGGCGCGGGTGCGGGGATCGGCGGTGGCGGTGAGGGCCAGCCGCGGCACGGTGGGGAAGCGCTCGGCCAGCTGGTCGAGCTGGCGGTATTCGGGGCGGAAGTCGTGCCCCCACTGCGACACGCAGTGGGCCTCGTCGATGGCGAACAGGGCCAGGGGCCGCTCCGCCAGCCGCTCCAGCAGATCCCCGCTCAGCAGCCGCTCCGGCGACACGTAGAGCAGCTCCAGCCGGCCCTCCTGCCACTGCCGCCATACCGAGCTGGCCTCCTGCGGCTCCAGGCCGGAGTGCAGCGCCGCCGCCGCCACCCCCGCCTGGCGCAGCCCCTCCACCTGGTCTTCCATCAGGGCGATCAGGGGCGAGATCACCACCGCCAGCCCCGGCCGGCAGAGGGCCGGCACCTGATAGCAGAGGGATTTGCCGCCGCCGGTGGGCATCAGCACCAGGGCCGAGCCGCCCGCCACCACGTGGCGCACCACGTCTTCCTGGGGGCCGCGGAAGCTGGTGTAGCCGAACACCTCCCGCAGCACCGCCTGCGGATCCCGCGCTCCGGCCGTGGCCGCGCTCTGCTGGATCGGCTGGCTGGGCGGCACCGGGGTGGATGGATGGCTTCTCTCTCCCACAATGGCGCGATGACCGGCTCCACCCAGCAGCGTTCCCCCGCGCCGCGGCCCCAGGCCGCCGGCAGCCGCACCGCCTGGCTGTTCCTGGCCCCCGCCGTGCTGCTGCTGGCCCTCTCGGTGCTGATCCCGGCGGCGATGGCGCTGCTGATGAGCTTCACCCAGAGCGGCCTCGACGTGAGCGAGCCGCTGCGCTTCGTGGGGCTCGCCAATTTCCGCCGCCTGCTCAGCGATCCGATGGTGCTGCGGGTGGCCACCACCACCTTCCTCTACCTGCTGGGGGTGGTGCCGCCGATCGTGCTCGGCGCCCTGGCCCTGGCGGTGCTGGTGAATCGGCAGCTGCCCGGCATCCACGCCTTCCGGGCCGCATTCTACACGCCGGTGCTGGTGTCGATCGTGGTGGCGGCGATCGCCTTCCGCTGGCTCTATGCGGAGAACGGCCTGGTGAACGGCTGGCTCGCGGCCCTTCTGGGGAACAGCTTCTCGCCGATCGGCTTCCTCACCACCCCCCTGCTGGCCCTGCCCTCGGTGATGCTCGTGACCCTCTGGAAGGGTCTCGGCTACTACATGGTGATCTTCCTGGCGGGCCTGCAGGGCATCCCCGCCGATCTGTATGAGGCCGCCGAGCTCGACGGCAGCACCGGCTGGCGCAAGCACCTCGACATCACCCTGCCGCTGCTGCGCCCTTACCTCACCCTGGTGGCAGTGATCTCGGCCATCGCCGCCACCAAGGTGTTCGAGGAGGTGTACCTGATGACCCAGGGCGGCCCCGCCGATGCCACCCGCACCCTGGTGTACTACGTGTACGACCAGGCCTTTGCCGAACTGGAGATCAGCTACGCCTGCACCGTGGGCCTGGCCCTGTTCCTGATGGTGCTGCTGCTCAGCCTGGTGCGCTACCTCTTCGCCGGCGACCGCGGGCTCACCTGAGCGGCTCCTCTGGGCAGCGCGCACGGCCCGCCATCGACCGGGCCCGCAGGGCCGCAATGGCAGGATCATCGATTGGCCCGCTTCGGCTGCCTCGATCCATCCCTGCCGCGATGACCCCAGTGGACGACGCTCCCCAGGCCGCCATCGGACAGCCCCCCGACGGACCGGCCGCGATCGGGGTGGTGGGCGGCGGTCAGCTGGCCCGCCTGCTGGCCCAGGCCGCCCTTCCCCTGGGGGTGACCGTGCACGTGCAGACCCCCTCCGCCACGGATCCCGCCGCATCACTGGCGGCGGAACTGGTGCTCGCCGATCCCCGCGACGGGGAGGCGACCCGGCGCCTGGCCGAGGGCTGCCGTGCGGTGAGCTTCGAGAACGAGTGGATCGACCTGGAGGGTCTGCAGCCCCTGGCGGCGGCGGGGGTGCGCTTCCTGCCGAGCCTCGAGGCCCTCGCCCCGCTGATCTGCAAGCGCAGCCAGCGGGAGCTGCAGCAGCGCCTGCAGCTGCCGGCGCCCCGCTGGTTCCCCCTGGAGCAGGTGCTGGCCCCGCCCCCGCCGCCCCAGGCCCCGGCAACCTCCGAGGGGGGGGCGCCGCTGCCGGACCCCGCCGCTGCCCCCCTCGCTGTCCCGGCCGCGGGTACGGCCGTGCTGACCCCGCCGCAGCCGCAGCTGCCGCCGGGTTTCTCCTACCCCCTGATGGCCAAGGCGTCCCGCGGCGGCTACGACGGCAAGGGCACGGCCCTGCTGCAAGGCGCCGACGACCTCGAGGCCCTGCTGGCCCGGGTGGATCCCGCCACCTGGATCGTGGAGGACTTCGTGGCCTTCGAGCAGGAGCTCTCCCTGGTGGCCTGCCGTGATTCCCAGGGCCAGGTGGACTGCTGGCCCCTGGTGCGCACCCACCAGGAGCAGCAGGTGTGCGACTGGGTGCTGGCCCCCGCCGCGGTGCCCCATGCCGTGGAGGCCTACGCCCGCAACGTGGCCTCCTCCCTGCTCACCTCCCTCCACTACGTGGGGGTGCTCTCGATCGAGTTCTTCTACGGCCCCGCCGGGCTGCTGATCAACGAGATCGCCCCCCGCACCCACAACTCCGGCCACTACACGATCGAGGCGAGCCGCACCAGCCAGTTCGCCCAGCAGGTGCGGATCGTGGCGGGGCTGCCGATGGGTCCCACCGACCTGGTGGTGCCCGGCGCGCTGATGGTGAACCTGCTCGGCTACGAGAGCAGCGAGGGCAGCTACGGCCCCCAGCGGGAGGCCCTGGCCCGGCTGGAGGGCGCGCATGTGCACTGGTACGACAAGAGCGGCAGCAGCCCCGGCCGCAAGCTCGGCCACGTGACCCTGGTGCTGCAGTGCGCCACCCCGGAGGAGCGGGCCGTGGAGGCGGCGCAGCGCCTGGCCGAGGTGCGCAGCATCTGGCGGTTGCCGCCCGAAGCGGCTTAAGCTCCTGGCGGACTGCTGTGTTGGTGACTGCCTTTCACAGTTTTCTGATCTGACTCCCTCTTCGACTTGGGGGATCTGCAGCGACGGCAACGTAGGCCGGCCCCGTAGCCGGAAACGAAGCCCCGCCCTTGACCCCCCTCCTGGTTCTTCCAGGTCGAACACTGGGGCAAGACGGCACGGTGGTCCACCCCATTTCCCCGCTTCTTCGCCGCTGACCTCCCCTGGCCCGCCGGAGACCTCCCCAGCCCCCGAGGCGGGCTCCTCGCTGCTGCACATCCTCGGGGCGGGCTTCGGCATCGCCGGCGCCGTGGGCAGCTCGATCGGGGCGGGCATCCTCCGAACGCCAGGTCTGGTGGCGGCCCAGCTGGGAAGCGCGCCGCTGCTGTTCGCCGCCTGGGTGCTCGGGGCGCTCTATGCCCTCCTGGGGGGCCTGGCGGTGGCGGAGCTGGCGGCGACCCTGCCCTCCGCCGGTGGCTGGTTCGTGTATGCCCGCCGCGCGGGCGGCAATGGCGCCGGCTTCGCCGTGGGCTGGATCGACTGGCTCGGCCACTGCGCCGGCCTGGCCTGGGTGGCGGTGACCATCGCCGAGTACACCCACGCCCTGCTCCCGGCCCTGCCCCTGGCGGGCCGCGCCATCGCCCTGCTGGTGCTGCTCGCCTTCGCCCTGCTGCAGTGCTTCGGCCTGGAGGCCGGCAGCGCCAGCCAGAAGCTGCTCACGATCGCCAAGGCGCTCGGCTTCCTCGGCCTGATCGCCGCCTGCTTCCTGCTGGCGCCTCCCGGGGCCCTCGGGCCTGCCCTGCCCCTGGAGCCGCCCCCCCAGGGGTTCGCGCTGGCGGCGGCCTTCGTGTTCGCCCTGCAGGCGGTGATCACCACCTACGACGGCTGGCACAGCCCCATCTACTTCGCCGAGGAATTCGCCGATCCCGCCACCGATCTGCCCCGCTCCCTGGTGGGCGGCGTGCTGGCGGTGGGGGGCCTCTACCTGCTGGTGAACCTGGCCCTGCTGCGGGTGCTCTCCCTGCCGGAGATGGCGGCCTCCCCCCTCCCCCTGGCGGCGGCGGCGCGGGTGCTGTTCGGTGGCCCCGGCGGGCAGGTCATCACGGTGCTGGCCCTGATCTCCTGCCTGGGCCTGATCAATGCCGTGATCATGGCCGCCCCACGGGTGCTCTATGGCCTCTCCCGCGATGGGCTCGGATTGCCCCTGCTCACCGAGGTGAACGCCGGCGGCACCCCCGTGGCGGCCCTGGCCCTCACCACCGCGGCGGCGGCGGCACTGGTGCTGGTGGGGGATTTCGCCGTGCTGCTGGGCATGGCCGCCTTCCTCTATGTGCTCCTCTACGCCACCGGCATCGCCTCCCTGGTGGTGCTGCGCTGGCGGGATCCGGAACTGGCGCGGCCCTTCCGGGACCCGGGCTATCCGGTCACGGCCCTCACGGTGGGGTTCACCTCCCTGGCCTTCCTGGTGGGTGCCCTCTGGAGCGACAGGCGCAGCAGCCTACTGGCCGTGGGGCTGATCCTGCTGAGCGTGCCGCTGCACTGGGCGCTGCAGCGGCAGCGGTCCTTCAGAGCCGCTGAATGAGCTCGGGGGCGGCGTAGCGGATCTTGGCCAGGCTCGCGTACTTGTCGTCGCTGCGGCGGTAGCCGGCGGCGCACACCACGCAGCTGCGGTATGGGGCGTCCTCGAGGTCGAGGATGCGGTCGTAGTCGGCCGGGCTGAAGCCCTCGATCGGACAGGTGTCCACCTCCAGAAGGGCGGCGGCGGTCATGAAGGTGCCGAGGGCGATGTACACCTGGTTGCTGGACCAGCGCTCGATCTGCTCGCTGCGGGGGCCCTGCAGCAGGTCCTTGGCCATCATCTCCCGGTAGGGGGCGAGGCTCTCGGCCGGCACCCGCCGCAGCTCGCTGGTGCGCTGGATCAGACGGTCGAGGTCGGCCTCCTCGATCGTGTGACGCCGCAGGAACACCACCAGGTGCGAACAATCGGTGATCTGGGCCTGGTTCCAGGAGTGGGGGCGCAGCTGGCTGCGGAGGTGGGGATCGGTGATCACCAGGAACTTCCAGGGCTGCAGGCCGTAGCTGGAGGGGCTCAGCACCAGACTCTGTTCCAGGGCCGCCCACACCTGGGGGTCGATGCGCCGGTTCCCATCGAAGACCTTGGTGGCGTAGCGCCACTGCAGAGCGGAGAGCAGTTCGGTCGGAGAGGTGGCCATGGGGGGGTTAGACGGCATCCCCCACCCGGACGGGATGGAAGCAGCGCCATTCTGGAGGCGTGGTTCGGTTTCGGCTCGATGGCGTCCTTTCCGCAGGCCTTTGAGCGGCTGCTCCGGGTGGCCCCCGGTCCGGTATTTCCGCGGGCGCGGGAGCTCTATCTGCGCAAGTACTGCCTCGAGGGCCCGGAGGCCGCCTCCCCCTTCCGTACGTTTCTGCTGGAGGAGGACATCCAGGAGGGCCCCGGCGGGGTGGTGCGGGTGCGGGCCCTCTCCTTCGCGCTGGTGCACTGGCAGGCCCCCCAGACCACTGCGGAGGCCTACACCTCCTACCTCCAGCAGCAGTGGGAGCTCCAGCCGCAGGATCTCGAGCTGGCCCCGGAGGAATGGTTCCGCCAGGGGGGTGCCTATGCCCGCTTCCGCGACGCCCTGGTGTTCGAGCGCGGCTCCAGCGGGGAGCTGCTGCTGGCGGAGGGCTGATCGGCGCGGCGCTCAGGCCGTGAGGCGATCGAGCAGGGCCTGCAGCTCCTCACGGCTGCAGCGGGTCACCACGAACACCTCCTGGGCGCTGCTGCCGCGGCGCGCCACCAGCTTGTGGCCGCCGGTGATCGGCGTCGAGACCCGCAGGCGTAGCTCCGGGCTGCGGCCCCGCACCCGGGTGATTACGGCGGGGGTGACCGTGTCGATGCCGGGCTGGCGGGCCAGTTTCCTCAGCAGGGGCACCAGGCCCTCCACATAGGTGCTGTGGGTGATCACGACACGGCCCATCGCCCGACCCTATCGGGACCGGGCTCTCATCCGCGCTCCAGGGGGGCCATGGTGAGCCCCTCCGCCCCCAGCAGCTGGTGGTAGAGCTCCGCCGGCTCCAGCGGGCCGCTCCACACCACGGCGGAACCCTCCCCATCGATGCGGTGGGCCAGTTCCCAGGCCTTGTCCGGCAGCATGCCGGGGATGTGGCGCACGAGGCAGTCCACCACGTGCTGGAAGGTGTTCACGTCGTCGTCGAGCACCACCACCCGCGCGTTGGGGTAGGGCGCACGCTGCAGCAGTGTCGTGCCCTCCGGCCGGGTGGCGGGGGTGGCGGAAGCGAAGGGGGGGAGAGCCATGGATCGGGCAAGCGAGAACGACGGGGGCGCGGTCGCGGGCCGCAGGCCTTCCGATTCTGCTGGCACCCTGCCGCTGCCGGCTCCCCGCCTGGGTAAGCTCCTGGCACCGCCTCCCCCGCCTCCGATGCTGATCACCCTTGGTTGGGCCTCCCTCGCCGCCATCTTCAGCTTCTCGATCGCCATGGTGGTGTGGGGCCGCAACGGCGACGGCACCATCAACTTCTGAATCCGCTGAGCCCCTTCGCCGCTCCGTTCCGTTTCCGTGCCTGAAGCCCTTCCCGGCGGTACCGACCTGCTCGCCTATACCGCCGCGGTGTTGCTGGTGTTCGTGAGCGGCGGGGTGATCTACCTCTCCGCCGTGGAGTGGCGTGACCGCCGCCGCCGCTACGCCCACGGGCGCACGGCTCCGTCCCGCAAGCGATCCCGCTGAGCCCGACCCGGTGACCCTGCCGCCTCCCCTCCTGGAGCCCTGGGCCTGGGAGGCCGCCGGCGATCTTCTGCAGCCATCTCCCGCCGAGCCCCACCCCGGCTTGCGATCCAGAAGCAGCGCATCCCTGTTCCAGGAGATCGAGCGCTGCCACCATCGCCTCGCCGATCCTGCGGTTGCCCCCGCCTCTCTGCTGGCCTCTCTGGGAGCGCAGGCCCTCGAGCTCGATCGCCGGGCCGCCGCCGATCCGGCCGATGCGGAGCTCCTCCGCCGGGCCGCCGATGCCCTGCGTCGTCACCTGGTGGGGGACACGGTCACCTACGTGGTGAACCGCAACCTCAACTTCACCAACCACTGCCTGCAGCACTGCAGCTTCTGCGCCTTCCGCCGCGACCCCGGCGAGGAGGGGGCCTTCTGGCACTCCAATGCCACCTTGATGGAGCGGGCCCGGGAGGCCCAGCGGGCCGGCGCCACCGAGCTCTGCCTGCAGGGGGGCCTGAATCCCGCCGCCCGCCTGGACGGCAGCCAGCTGGCCTATGCCGTGCGCCTGCTGGAGGATCTCCGCTCCGCCGCCCCGGGCATCCACCTCCACGCCTTCTCCCCCGAGGAGCTTCTCTTTCTCGCCGCCCGCGACGAGCTCCCCCTCGAGCGGGTGCTGGAGGCCCTGCAGGCGGCGGGTCTGGGCTCGATTCCCGGCACCGCCGCCGAGGTGCTGCAGGAGTCCGTGCGCCGCCGGCTCTGTCCGGAGAAGCTCTCGGCCCGCGAATGGGTGGCCGTGCTCCTGCAGGCCCACCGCCGCGGCCTGGCCAGCACCAGCACCCTGATGGCCGGCCACCTCGAAACCCCTGCCGAGCGCCTCGCCCACCTGCTCACCCTGCTGGCCCTGCAGCGCCATTCCCGCCAGCGGGGCTGGCCCGGCCTGAGCGAGTTCGTGCTGCTCCCCTTCATCGGCGCCGCCGCGCCGGAGCCCCTGCGCCGCCGGGTGGGCCGCGACCAGCCCGATCGGGAGGCGATGCTCCGGCTCACCGCCCTGGCCCGGATCGTGCTCGGCCCCTGGATCGTGCACCACCAGCCCAGCTGGGTGAAGCTCACCCTGGCGGGCGCGGCCGAGGCCCTCGACTGGGGCTGCGACGACCTGGGCGGCACCCTCATGGAGGAGCACATCACCACCATGGCGGGCGCCCAGGGGGGGACCTGCCAGACGGTGGACAGCCTGGTGGCGGCGGCGGCCGGCCGGGGCCGTCCGGCGCGCCAGCGCAGCACGCTCTATGGCAGCGTGCCGGCACCTGCCGCCTGCGCCTGATGGCCCGGCTCCGCTTCCCCCGCGCCCGCCTGCCGCTCACGGCCGTAAGCGTGCTGCTGCTGCTGGCCCTGCCGGCCTGGCAGCTGCAGCGGCAGCCACGGCCGCGGGCCCAGGGCCTCGAGCGGGTGCTGGCCCTGGCGGATCTGATCCAGAGCTTCTCCTCCTCCCCGGGTGCCCCGGTGCCGCCCCTCTGGCGGGAGCGGCTCGGAGTGCCCCTGGCGGAGCGCCTCTGGCGGGCCCAGCGCGGCTCCTGGTGGCAGCTGTGGAGCCGCAACGGCGAAGGCCAGGCCGTGCTGGTGCTGCCGGCGGCGACCCTCGCCGCCGTGCCGCCGCGGCAGCTGCCGCCCCAGCGGCTCACGGTCGACGACCTGCTGCTGGTGGCCCCCGACCCGCTCACGCGCCACTGGCTGGCGGAGCAGACCCGCTCCCGTCCGCGGCAGCCCCGCGGGCTGGAGCGCAGTTGCCTGCAGCGGCTCGCGCAGGGCCAGGCGGTGTTCTGGAGACCCTCCGCCGTGGCCGCCATCGCCGGGCCCCTGGCGCCCCTGCTGCAGCGCTTCCAGGAGGGCTGCGTGGATCTGCGGCTCGGCGGTGCCGCCCTGCAGTGGCGGGGGGAGGCGGCCTCCTCGGCGGGGGTGCTGGCGGAGGCGCTGGGCTCCAGCACCCCCGCAGCGGCGCCGCCCGCGCCCGCCGCCGCCCTTCCCCCGCAGGTGTGGCTGGAGCTGGAGGGGTCCTCCCTGGATCTGGTGCTGGAGGCCCTGCTCGGCCGCCAGCTGATCCGCGAACCCCTGGCGAGCCGCTATGGCTTCGGGCCCGCCCAGCTGCAGCTGCTGCGCCAGGCGCCCTTCCGGCTGCGGGTGCTCGCCCTGCCCCAGGGCCCCTTCCAGGCCTCCCTGGAGCTGCAGCTGGCGGTGGGCAACGACCGCGCCGCCTGGATCCGCATCCTCACGGCCCTGCGCCAGGCCCTCGAGGAGCAGGGCCTCCAGGCGGCCCCCAGCCCTGGGGTGGCACCGTTGCCCACGGCCACCTGGACCCGCGACGACGGCGCGGTGGTGGGCGGCTGGCGCTGGGTCACGGTGCGGGGCGGGGCCCCGGAGCTGCAGTTCTTCCTGGGCCCTCCGCCGCGCACGGCCCAGGCCGAAGCGGCCGTGTCGCCGGCGATCCGCACCGGAGCCCCGGCGGCGGCCCCGGTGCAGCTGGATCTGCGCCTGCGGCCCCAGGAGCTGGAGCGGCGCGGGCTGCTGCCGCCTGGATTGCCCGAGGTGATCCGCAAGGCCAGCCGCCTGGAGGCCTCCGCCGAGGCCGGCCGCAGCGGCCGTGTGCCCGATCCGGTCAGCCGGCTGACGGGACGCCTTGATCTGAACCCTTGACCTCGGCGGCGATCTGCCGTTCCTTCTCGCTGCGGTCGGCCTGGCGCTCGCGGCGGCGCCGGTCGGCGGCCAAGGTTTCCTCCATGAGCTCCACCGCCTGGGCCATCTTCTCGAGGTTGCTGGCGTAGAGGCTCAGGTCCTTGTCGAGCCGCTCCCGCAGCAGCCCCATGGCCTCGCCCACCTCGTGGGCCGACTGGCGCAGGCTCTCGGGATCCATGCCCTCGGCCCCCTGGGCCTTCTCCAGCAGGGTGAGCAGTCCCACCGCCATCAGGCGGGAGTAATGGAAGTCGGGGCGCTTCACGTTGGCCAGCACGGTGGCCACCGGCTCGGGGGCCCCATCGCCCTGGTGCTCGATCCAGCGCTTCACGTCGTCGACGCTGTGCTGGCCCATGGCGGCCATGGCCTCGTCGCGCTGGCGGCGCAGGGCTTCGGCATCGAAGCCGGAGGAGGAGCAGAGGGCGGCCAGCAGCTTCTCGCGGTGCTCCGGCGGGCGGTAGCCGCGGGCGAAGCCCTCGAACACCTGCAGCAGGCCGGCGGCGAAGAGGGCATCGCTCTGGAATCCCCTCTGCTGACTCAGCAGGTGCAGCTCCACCAGCAGCTCATCCACCATGCGCCGGTAGAGGGGCGCGATCACGTGGGGGAAGGCGCGATGGAAGGCGCGCTTGCTGTCGGCGACGGTGAGACGGTCGCTCACGCTCCTCGGGCAGGGTGACCCCGACCATAGCCCCCAGGGATCAGTAGGATCGCGCCAGCGATGTTTCCCTGCCCATGATCCCGATCGTGATCGAAGAGTCGGGACGGGGTGAACGCGCCTTTGATATCTACTCACGCCTGCTGCGTGAGCGGATCATCTTCCTCGGCGAACCCGTCACGGCCGAATCCGCCAACCGTGTGGTGGCGCAGCTGCTGTTCCTGGAGGCGGAAGATCCCGACAAGGACATCTTCCTCTACATCAATTCTCCCGGTGGCTCCGTCTACGACGGCCTCGGCATCTTCGACACCATGCAGCACATCAAGCCCGATGTGCAGACCGTCTGCGTGGGCCTGTCCGCCTCCATGGGGGCCTTCCTGCTCTGCGCCGGCACCAAGGGCAAGCGCAGCAGCCTCACCCATTCGCGGATCATGATCCACCAGCCCCTCGGCGGCGCCCGCGGCCAGGCCAGCGACATCCGCATCCAGGCCGATGAGATCCTCTTCCTCAAGAAGAAGCTGAACCAGGAACTCGCCGACCGCACCGGCCAGCCCCTCAGCCGCATCGAGGAGGACACCGACCGCGACTTCTTCATGTCGCCCGCCGAAGCCGTCCAGTACGGCCTGATCGACAAGGTGATCGACAAGCGGCCCGTGCGCCCGCTCTGAGCCCAGGGCCATGTCCCGCCGCCGCGGGGAGCCCGGCGTCCGTCCCGGCGGCCGGGGCCTTCCCCCCAGCCAACGCCCCACCAAGGTCTGCCCCGTGTGCGGCATGCCTTTTTCATGGCGGCGCAAGTGGGCGTCCACCTGGGAGCAGGTGATCTACTGCTCTGATCGCTGCCGGAGCCAGCGCCCGCCGCGGAACTGAGGCGTCGGCACCGCGCTTGAGCTGGGGCTGGCCCGGCCAAGAGAAAAGCCCGCGGCCATGGCCGCGGGCTCGGAGTGATTCAGGACCGAACGTCGCCGATCAGCCCGCCGCGGGTGCGGTGGCCGGTTCGCTGGTGCTGTCGCTGCTGCTGGGGGTTTCGCTGGTGCTGCTGTCGCCCAGGAAGGGGGAGAAGCGCTCCTTCTCGGGGATGGAGGCGAATTCGCTCACGATCGCGCGGAACTCATCGCCATCGAGGCTTTCCTTCTCGATCAGCACCTCCACCACCCGGTCCATGCAGGCGCGGTGCTCGGCCACCAGCTTCACCGTGTCGGCGTAGCAGCTCTGCACAATGCTGCGCACCGCATCGTCGATGCGGCTGGCGAGGCGATCGGAGCCGTCGCTGCGGGTCATCAGATCGCGGCCGAGGAACACCTCCTGGTTGCCGGCCTCCAGGGAGAACTGGCCCAGGTCGCTCATGCCGAAGCGGGTCACCATCTGGCGGGCGATCGAGGCCACCTGCTGGATGTCGCCGCCGGCGCCGGTGGTCACCTCGGCGTGGCCGAACACCACATCCTCGGCGGCGCGGCCCCCCAGGGCGCCCATGATCCGGGCGCGCAGCTGGGCACGGCTCACCAGCATCTGCTCCTCATCGGGGGAGAACCAGGTGAGGCCCTGGGCCTGGCCCCTGGGGATCAGGGTGACCTTCTGCACGGGGTCGTGAGCCTTCACCAGCGTGCCCACCAGGGCGTGGCCCACTTCGTGGTAAGCGATCAGGCGCTTGCTGCGGCCGTCGGTGAGGGGCTTGCCCTCCATGCCGGCGATGACCCGGTCCACCGCGTCGTCGATCTCGGCCAGGGTGGTGGCCTCCTTGCGGCGGCGGGCCGTGAGGATCGCGGCTTCGTTCAGCAGGTTGGCCAGATCGGCACCGGAAAAGCCGGGGGTGCGGCGGGCGATGCTCTCGAGGCTCACATCGGGTGCGAGCTTCTTGTCGCGGGAGTGCACCTTCAGCACCGCCAGGCGGCCCTTGATGTCGGGCACGTCCACCTGCACCTGACGGTCGAAGCGGCCGGGGCGCATCAGGGCCGAATCGAGCACATCGGCCCGGTTGGTGGCCGCAATGATGATGATGCCGCTGTTCCCCTCGAAGCCGTCCATCTCGGTGAGCAGCTGGTTGAGGGTCTGCTCCCGCTCGTCGTTGCCGCCGCCCACGCCGGCACCGCGCTGGCGGCCGACGGCGTCGATCTCATCGATGAAGATCAGGCAAGGGCTGTTTTCCTTGGCGCGCTTGAACAGGTCGCGCACCCGGCTGGCACCCACGCCCACGAACATCTCCACAAACTCCGAGCCGGAGAGGGAGAAGAAGGGCACGCCGGCCTCACCCGCCACCGCCTTGGCCAGCAGCGTCTTACCGGTGCCCGGAGGGCCCACCAGCAGCACGCCCTTGGGGATCTTGGCGCCGACGGCGGTGAAGCGATCGGGGTTCTTGAGGAAGTCGACGACCTCGGTGAGCTCAAGCTTGGCGCCCTCGATACCGGCCACATCCCCGAAGGTGACCTGGGTCTGGGGCTCCATCTGCACGCGGGCCTTGCTCTTGCCGAAGCTCATCGCCGGATTGCCGCCGCCGCCCTGGGCGCGACGCAGCAGGAAGAACAGGCCACCGAGGAGGAGCAGCGGGAAGATCTGACTGGCGGCCGCCTGCTGCCAGGCCGGAGCTTCGCGGCTGGGCTGAACGGCGATGTCGACCTTGTGATCGTTGAGAATCTTGAGCAGATCCTTGTCGGGGGCAAGGTTGACGACGGAGCGGTGGCCATCGTTCTCGACCACCTGGGCGGTGCCGCGATCGGGGGAGATCAGCACCCGCGACACATCATTGGCCTGGACGGCCTCGACGAAATCGCTATAGCGCATGGTGCGCGGAGCATTGGCCGGATCGGGGCGATCCAGGAAGGCCGTGCCGACGGCGATCACCACGATCGCCAGAAGGACGTAGAGGCCTGCATTGCGCCAGCGCTTTTTCACCGTCCTCGCTCCAAGGTCATCAGTAAAGGAATGTTAACCGGTCTCAGCCGGCGCGGCCGATGCCGCCCCGGGCTGGGGCCACCGCCGGCACAAGGCCGGAGGAACCGGACGATCAGGCGGCTGATCGCAGCACCTCGACCACGCTACGGAAGGCGAACCACTCGGGGATCTCCTCACCGCCACGCAGCATCTGCCGGAACTGGGTGCCGCTGAGCTTCTTCACGTGCAGGCCTCGGGCCTCGGCGTGCTCAGCGGTGACGTAACCCTCCTCCGCCGTGTAGACGAGGTTGAGGGAAGGCACCGTCTCCATGCCCAGCTCGGAGGCGTTGTCGCGGGCGAAATCCTGAGCCTGGTAGGGGCCGTAGAAGTCGTCACCGGTCAGGGACGACTTGCAGCCCGCCATGTCGCGGCCGATGATGAAGTGGGTGCAGCCGTAGTTCTTGCGGATGATCATGTGCTGCAGCGCCTCGCGCGGACCCGCCATGTGCATCGAATAAGGCAGATAGGCCCAGCGGATGCGCGGATTGTTCACTTCGGCGGCCAGGCGCTCATAGGTCTGAAAACGCACCTCACCGGCGATGTCGTCATCCTGGGTGGGCCCGCAGGTGGGGTGCACCAGCACAACGCCGCCCTTGCTCACGTTGGTGGCCTCGAGAGCGCGGGTGAACAGTTCGTAGTGGGCCCGGTGGATGGGATTGCGGCACTGGAAGGCCACTACGTCTTCGCCGCTGGGCAGGGTGGCGCGCACCTCCGCCGGGGTGCGGCAGGGGAAGACGCGATTCGGCAGGTCGAGGCCCTGCACCCGGCCGCCAAGGTAGATACGGCCCCTCTCGGTGGCAATCATGCGCACGGCGGGGTGCTCCAGGGAGGTGGTGCCGTAGCAGCCCTTGGCCTCCTTCACCTTGTCCGGTTCCCAGCGGCTTTCCACCGTGAGCACCGCCAGTTCCTGGCCCTGGTAGGTGAGCAGCAGCCGCTCGCCCACGGCGATGCTGGCGTCGTCGGTGTCAAACACGATTGGCAGACCGAACAGCAGGCCGCTGCTGGTGCGGTTGCCCACCACCACCGACGCGTAGTCCTCCTGGTGCATGAAGCCCAACAGGGGGGAGAAGCCGCCCACGATCAGCAGCTCCACGTCGCAGGCGTTGCGGTCGCTGCACTCCAGCCGCCTGCCTGCGCTGGCCCGCACCGCCTCGCGCTCGGCCTCGCTCACCATCAGGTTCACCAGGCTGCCGCCGTGGGGGGTGATCAGGCCGGGGGCGAGATCGG
>JBJTWS010000259.1:0-10182 GCA_046081905.1 Synechococcus sp.
ATCACCGCGGCGGGCTGATGCCGTCGCTGCTGCCGGATTCCTGAGGTCAGCAACAGCCAGTACGGCTGCCTGATCGCTCAGAGATGAACGATCAGCACGCAGTCCTGCGGCCGTGCGTCCCGACCTCTGAACGCATACGACAGCGGCTTCGGCAGCCCGTTCATCGGTGGCCTGGGCCAGATGTGGCTGAACGGTGTCGGCGGAGCCGATGGTTCCGCTCCCCTGGCGGATGGATTCGCGATCTCCGCCACCTCGTTTGCCCTCTTCCAGGGCATGTTCGCGATCATCACCCCCGCCCTGATCTCCGGGGCCCTGGTGGAGCGGATCATCTTCAAGGCCTGGTTCTGGTTCACCCTGCTCTGGAGCCTGCTGATCTATTGCCCCATGGACAAGATGGTCTGGGGTGGGGGCTACATCGGCCCCTTCGGCAAGATCGGCGCCATCGACTTCGCCGGCGGCACGGTGGTGCACATCGCCGCCGGCGTGGCGGCCCTGGTGGCCACGGCCCTCATTGGCAAACGCACCAACTGGCCGGAGAACCTGCGGCCACCCCACACCGTGCCCTTCATTCTCTGGGGGCGGGCCTGCTCTGGTTCGGCTGGTTCGGCTTCAACGGCGCCTGCTACTTCGCCGCCAAGGGGGCGGGCCTCAGGTTCCTCACCACCACCCTCTCCGCCTCGGGGGCTCTGCTGACCTGGTGTCTGATCGAGTGGTTCCGCGACGGCCACCCCACCGCGGTGGGGGCCGCCACCGGCGCCGTGGCGGGTCTGGTGGGGATCACCCCGGCCGCGGGTTTCGTCTACCTGCCCCAGGCCCTGCTGATCGGCGTGGCCACCGCCGCCGCCTGCTACACCGCCGTGCAGATCAAGGCCGCCATCCGCTTCGACGACTCCCTCGATGCCTACGCCGTGCACGGGGTGGGGGGCACGGTGGGGGCCCTGCTCACCGGCCTGCTGGCGGCCCCGGCCCTGGTGCCGGCGGATTATTTCCCCCTGTCGGCCCAGATCCTGGCCACGAGCGGCAACGGCGGGCTGTTCCTGGCTCACCTCCAGGCGGTGCTGATCACCTACGGCTTTGTGGGACTGGGCACGGCGGTGATCCTGCTGGTGCTCGGGCGCTTCATGCCGCTGCGGGTCTCGGCCGAGCAGGAGGAACGGGGCCTCGACATCAACCAGCACGGGGAGGAGGCCTACGACCCCATGACCTACTGATCCGGCGCGCGTCTCCAGGCACGGGCCACCGCCCAGGCAGCCACCCGGGGCAGCCCATAGAGTTGCCCCACCGTGCCCGGACGCCGTGGATACCCGCGCCTTCAAACGCTCCCTGCACCACTCGGAGCGCTACAACCGCCGCGGCTTCGGGCTGGGGGAGGAGGTGGCCGGCAGCCTGCAGACCGCCTACCAGAGCGACCTGATCGCCGCCCTGCGGGAGAGCGGCTACTCGCTCCAGCGCGGCCGGCTCACGGTGCGGCTGGCCGAGGCCTTCGGCTTCTGCTGGGGGGTGGAGCGGGCCGTGGCGATGGCCTACGAAACCCGGCGCCATTACCCGAGCGAGCGGATCTGGATCACGAACGAGATCATCCACAACCCTTCGGTGAATGACCACCTGCGCGAGATGAATGTGCAGTTCATCGCGGTGGATGAGGGGGTGAAGGACTTCTCCGATGTGGCCGGCGGCGATGTGGTGATCCTGCCGGCGTTCGGCGCCACCGTGCAGGAGATGCAGCTGCTCAATGAGCGGGGCTGCCACATCGTGGACACCACCTGTCCCTGGGTGTCGAAGGTGTGGAACACGGTGGAGAAGCACAAGAAGCATGCCTTCACCTCGATCATCCACGGCAAGGTGAAGCACGAGGAGACCCTCGCCACCAGCAGCTTCGCCGGCACCTATCTGGTGGTGCTGGATCTGGCGGAAGCCCAGATGGTGTGCGACTACATCCTCGCCAGTGCCGATGGGCAGGGCCCCACGGCCGAGCAGCGGCAGGCGTTCATGAGCCGCTTCGCCAAGGCCTGCTCCCCCGGCTTCGATCCCGACCGCGATCTCACCCGGGTGGGGGTGGCCAACCAGACCACGATGCTGAAGAGCGAGACCGAGGAGATCGGCAAGCTGTTCGAGCGCACCATGCTGCGGCGCTTCGGCCCCTCCGAACTCAACGATCACTTCCTCGCCTTCAACACCATCTGCGATGCCACCCAGGAGCGGCAGGACGCCATGTTCTCCCTGGTGGATGAGCCCCTGGATCTGATGGTGGTGATCGGCGGCTACAACTCCTCCAACACCACCCACCTGCAGGAGATCGCCGTGAGCCGCGGCATCCGCTCCTTCCACATCGACACGCCCGAGCGGATCGGCCCCGGCAACCGGATTGAGCACATGCCCCTCGGCGGCCAGCTGGCGGTGGAGGAGCCCTTCCTGCCGGAAGGTCCGATCCGGGTGGGGATCACCTCCGGCGCCTCCACGCCCGACCGGGTGGTGGAGGACGTGATCGAGCGCCTGATCGAGCTCACCGCCTGAGGGGACGGGCGGACGCGAGGGCAAGGATTCCTTTACATTGGTTGATGGCTCGGCTGGTCGGGCTGTCGCGTCCTGCGTCGCCCCCCTTGTCCCTGGAGCGTTCCCCCTTGACCAGCGCCCTCACCCCCCTGCCCCCCCTGACGACCGTCTCCGACGCCCCTGGGGCAGGCCCCCGGCTGCGGGAATCCGAGGATTCGCGGGTTCGCTGCTACGGCTCCACCTTCGCCGATCTCATGGAGATGCGCGCGCCCGCCGAGCCGGTGGCCCGCTATCTCGACCGCCACGAGGGCTGGTTCCGCCGCTGCGCCGCCCCGATGAGCGTGCGGCCCCATGGCCCGAATGGCTATGTGCTCACCCTCGGCCGCTTCGGCAACTTCGGCTTCGAGGTGGAGCCCACCATCGGACTGGAGCTGCTGCCCCAGGCGGAAGGGGTGTACCGGATCGTCACGGTGGCGCCGGAGGCGGCCTCCGACACGGGGCTCGAGGGCCTCTACGACGTGGAGTTCAACGCCGCCCTGCGGCTCGATGAGGAGCCCGTCGGCCGCGCGGGAGAGGAGGGCCCGCTGACCCTGGTGCGCTGGGAGCTGGATCTGAACGTGTGGATCCGCCTGCCGGC
Source organism: Synechococcus sp. (assembly GCA_046081905.1). Taxonomy (GTDB): domain Bacteria; phylum Cyanobacteriota; class Cyanobacteriia; order PCC-6307; family Cyanobiaceae; genus CBW1002. The sequence continues at coordinate 3,131 of JBJTWS010000259.1, forward strand.
GGTGATCACCCTGCTGCCTGAGGGGCTGGTGCAGAGCAGCGGCGACCACCTGCTGCGCCAGATCGTGCGGCAGATCTCCCGGCGCCTCACCTGGAAGGTGCAGGAAGACTTCCACGCCACACATGGCCTTCCCTGTCCCCCCCGCCGCCGGGCCCAGTTCTGAGGCCCGGGGCTGAGGGGTGCGCCAAACGGCTGTTCAGCGGTTGGTCCAGATCTTGTTCACGATCTCCATGCCGCTCACGGCCTGCCAGAGGAACAGGGTCATCACGCTCATGTTCAGCCCCACGTGCACCTTGCGGGCGATCAGGTTGCCCTGCTGCATCAGGGGCGAGAGGGCCGAGGCCAGGGCGATCAGGGAGGTCATGGCGATGCCCACCAGCAGATGGGGCCCCACGAACAGCTTGCCGTTGTTCACGTAGGTCACGGCCATGCCGCCGAAGGTGCCGAGCACCATCACCGCCAGCACGAGGCTGCCCAGCTGGAAGTGGCGGCGGGCGAACTGCCCCTTGATCAGCTCCTTGCGGTCTTCGGGCGTGGCGGTGCGGGTCTTCTTGGCCTTGATGCCCAGGAACATCGCGTAGCCGGAGAGGGCCAGCAGGCCCCACATCATCAGCGGATGGAGGAAGTTGAGGCCGAAGGCGAGGGAGCTGGGCAGGGAGAGGGGCATGGAGGCACGGCCGCGGCAGCACGGCCCGGGGGCTGGAAGCGAAGCTACAACTCGCCGCTCCCGCCGCGTGGTGCCCCCTGCTCCCGCGCGGCCCTCCGCCTTCAGTGGAGGAAGTGGCGCCGGCCGGTGCACACCATCGCCAGGCCCAGCTCGTCGCAGGCGGCGATCGAGTCGCCGTCGCGCTTGCTGCCGCCCGGCTGGATCACCGCCGTGATGCCGTGCTCGGCGGCCAGCCGCACCGTGTCGTCGAAGGGGAAGAAGCCATCGCTGGCCAGCACCGCCCCGCGGGCCTGCTCGCCGGCGGCCTCCAGGGCCAGGCGGGCCGAGCCCACCCGGTTCATCTGGCCGGCGCCGATGCCGAGGCTCTGGCCGCCGCGGGCCACGGCGATGGCGTTGGAGCGCACGTGGCGCACCACCCGCCAGGCGAAGCGCAGATCCTCCCGTTCGGTGGCGCTGGGCTGGCGCTGGCTCACCACCTGCCAGTCGCTGTCCTCGCTGGGCTGGTCGTCGAGGTCCTGGGCGAGCACCCCGCCCAGCAGGCTGCGCAGCTGCCGGCGTGGCGCCGCCGCGATCGCCGCCGGGCTCAGCTCCAGCAGCCGCAGGTTGCCCTTGGCGGCCAGCAGCTCCCGGGCGTCGTCGGTGTACCCGGGTGCCACCACGCACTCGAGGAACAGGCTGGCGAGGTGGGCGGCGGTGGCGCCATCCACGGCGCCGTTCAGGGCCACGATCCCGCCGAAGGCCGAGACCCGATCGGCATCGAGGGCCCGCTCCAGGGCCGCGGCGGTGTCTGCGCCGGTGGCCACGCCGCAGGGGTTGGTGTGCTTCACCACCACGGCTGCGGGCAGGTGGCGCTCGGGGCCGTAGCCGAACTCCCGCACCGTGGCCAGGGCGGCATCGAGGTCGAGGAGGTTGTTGTAGCTGAGCTCCTTGCCCTGCCGCTGCTCCGCCGCGCCCCAGCCGGCGCCGCTCTCACTGAACCAGGTGGCGCTCTGGTGGGGGTTCTCGCCGTAGCGGAGGCTCTGGCGGGCGGGCAGCTCCAGTCGCAGGGGCGCGGCCGCCACCGGGGTTTCCGCGCTGCTGGCGGCGGCGGCCTCCGCCGCGAGGCGCTCCTCCAGCCAGGCGCCGATGGCGGCGTCGTAGGCGGCGGTGTGGCGGAAGGCCGCCAGGGCCAGCTGGCGGCGCAGCTCGCGGTCCACCCGCCCGGCGGCGAGGGCCTCCAGGAAGGCGGGGTACTGGGCGGGATCGGTGAGCACCGCCACGTCGTCGTGGTTCTTGGCTGCCGCCCGCACCATGGCGGGGCCGCCGATGTCGATGTTCTCGATTGCCGTGGCGAAGGCCACCTGCGGGTCGGCCACCGTGCGGCGGAACGGGTAGAGGTTCACCACCACCACGTCGATGGCGGCGATGTTCTGCGCCTCCAGGTCGGCCCGGTGGGCCGGGTCGCTGCGGCGGGCCAGGATGCCGCCGTGGATGCGGGGGTGGAGCGTCTTGACGCGTCCGCCCAGGATCTCGGGGGCGCCGGTGTGGTCGGCCACCTTGGTGACCGGCAGGCCGGCCGCCTGGAGGGCGGCGGCGGTGCCGCCGCTGGAGAGCAGCCGGTAGCCCGCCCCCAGCAGCCCCTGGGCCAGGGGCACCAGGTCGTGCTTGTCGGACACGCTCAGGAGGGCCGTGGGCGCCATGGCGACGGGGAGGGGGAGCTCGAAGCCCCAACCTACGCAGCAGTGCCGGCCGCTCCCGATGATGGGCCCGGCCTCTCTGCGCGCTCCGCTTCCATGGGCAGCCCCACCCCCCCGGCCCCGGATCAGCTGCGCTGCGGCCCGGAGAAGGCCAGCCACCGGCTGGTGCTGCTGCACGGCTGGGGTGCCGATGCCGACGACCTGCTCGACCTGGCGGATCTGCTGGTGCCGCCGGAGCGCAGCGGCGAGGTGAGCGTGGTGGCCCTGCGGGCGCCGGAACCCCATCCCTCCGGCTTCGGCCGCCAGTGGTACGACCTGCAGCCGATCGACTGGGAGGCCCTGCCGGCCGTGCGGCAGGCGCTGGTGGAGCGGCTCGAGGCCCTGGGGGAGAGCGTGCCGCTGCCCCGCACGGTGCTGCTGGGCTTCTCCCAGGGGGCTGCCCTGGCCCTGGACGCCGGCAGCGCCCTGCCCCTGGCGGGGATCGTGGCCTGCAGCGGCTACCCCCACGAGGGCTGGGAGCCGCAGGCCTCGGCGCCGCTGCCGCCGGTGCTGCTCAGCCACGGCCGCCTCGATCCGGTGGTGCCCTTCGCCGCCGGCGAGGAGGTGCTGCGGCGGTTGCGCAGCGCCGGGGGCCAGGCGGAGCTGCTGCCCTTCGAGGGCGGCCACACCATTGAGGGATCGGTGCTGCCGGCCCTGGCGGCCTTCGTGGGCCAGCGGCTGGGCTGAGGACGGCGGATCCCCGCGGGCATCCGGCCCGGGTGCACCGGGTCCCGTCTTGCTCGCTTCAGACGGAACAGCGCAGGCCAGAAAGCCCACGCCTTGCGGGGAGTGGGCTCAGGGTTTGAGGCCGTGGGACTGCCATGGCCCGTGGACCTTCATCCGCGGGCTGTGGCCAGCGGTGCTTCAGACGAAGGCGTACTCGTACTCCTCCATTTCCTCCCAGTCGTCGGAGGCGAGGGCTTCCAGCCCTTCGAAGAGCACCTCTTCGCCGATCTCATCGACGATCTGGCGCAGGGAGGGGAAAAGGAAGTGGTTCTCCTCGGCGTACTGGGCGCTGAACAGACCCTTTTCGCCCCAGAAGAAGCGGTCGGTGGTGTGCTCGTTGCGGCGCACGTTCAGGATCGCCGGCGGCACCAGATCGCCTTCGGCGATGTAGCGGCGGGCCGCCGTGACGGGCTTGTGGGAGCCGGTCTCGAGGTTGAAGGTGGGCACATGGGCCAGGACACGCTGGCCGGCCAGGCGGCGACGGCTGATCCGCTTGCGCTTTTTGGACATGACGAGGCTCCCGTGGGGCGGGAGGCTGAGAGGAGGAGGGGTTAGGGACGACAGATCCAGCCGGCAAGCCGAACCGTGTCAGCCGCGGTCCCAGGGGGAAACCGCGGACGACGCCCAATCGTCTGTCGCCCGGAACGGATCACCTGCGCGTCTTCGTGGGGAAGGCGCCGGTGGGGCCGCAATCGTCAACAGCACCGGAGACCCACCGAAGCGGGCTCCCGGCAGGGGAGGGGGACGCACCTGACTCTGCTGTAGCCTCAATTGCGCGGAAGCGCAACAGTGGCCGTGACGACTGGGACTTGCCGCCCGCTCGCGGACTGGGAAGTATTGGTCGATACCAAGATCTTAAGACTTTTTGCCGGATTTCCAACGGCCCTGCCGATTTTTTTTCCGGACACCCCGCGACGTTCCGCCTGATGCAGGTCTCGGAGCGGTTTCTGGCCCTGCTCACCAGCCAGCTGGCCCAGTTCGTCGACCGCGACGATCTGCGCTCGGTGGTGGTGTACCTGGCCCTCCCCGACGCCGAGGGACGCCCCCAGCTGGTGCCGGTGGGCCACTGGCCGCCGGAGCTGCGGGCCCTGCCGCCGGTGGCCACCGACCGCAGCCTGCAGGTGCCCGCCGAGGGCCGCCGCTGGTTGCCCCTCCGCCACGACCGGGCCCTGCTGGGGGCCCTGCAGGTGGAGAGCCGCAGCCTCACCTGGCCGCTGCCGCTGCTGCAGCGGCTCGAGGCGGTGGCCCACAGCCTCACCGAGGCCCTGCGCCTCGATCTGGAGCGGCAGCACCTGCTGCAGCGGCAGCAGCGGCAGGAGGAGCAGCTGCGCCTGCTGGTGCACCAGCTGCGCAATCCCCTGGCGGCCCTGCGCACCTTCGCCCAGCTGCTGCGCCGCCGCCTCGACCACGACGCCGCCAGCCGCCCCCTGGTGGAGGGGCTGCTGGCGGAGGAGCAGCAGCTGAACCGCTACGTGGAGGCGATCAGCGCCCTCGCCCCTCCCGAGGCCCTGGCCGCCGCCCCCACCGCCGCGCCGCTGCTGCTGCCCCCCGGGCTGGCGGGACCGGAGGGGCAGCCCCTGGCGGAGGTGCTGGAGCCGCTGCTGCAGCGGGCCGCCGCCATGGCCTCCCTGCAGGGGCGCCCCTGGAGCCGGCCCGCAAGCCTGCCGCTCTGGCGCGGCGACAGCAGCGCCGTGGCTGAGATCCTGGCCAACCTGCTGGAAAACGCTTTCCGCTACAGCCCCGCCGGCGCCCCGATCGGCCTGCAGGTGGCGGAGGCGGCGGATCGGCTGGCGCTCTGCCTCTGGGACGGCGGCCCGCCGATCCCCGCCCCCGAGCGGGAGGCGATCTTCGGCCGCGGCGTACGGGGCAGCACCGGCAGCCATCGCCCCGGCACTGGCCTGGGCCTGGCCCTGGCCCGCGACCTGGCCCGCCAGCTCGGCGGCGAGCTGGAGCTGCTGGAGGCACCGGCCCGCTTTGATCCCTCCCTGCCGGCCGAGGGCAACGCCTTCCGCCTCAGCCTGCCCCGCCCCGCGATCCCGCCAGCAGCGCCGCGGCCAGCAGCAGGGTGAGGGCCTCGACCCACTCCACGCAGGCGCCGTAGCTGTCGCCGCTGTGGCTGCCCAGACGGCGGCCCAGCCCCAGGGGCACCGCCGCCGCCGGCAGCACTCCAGCCGCTCCCGCCAGCAGGGCCGGACCGCCGGCACCCCCCAGCAGAGCCCAGCCCGCCGCCGCGATCCCCAGCAGCAGGGCGGAGGGCAGCAGCTCACGCGCCAGGCCCCGGGCCCCCTGGCGGTGGAAGGCGGCCGTGCCGCGGGCACTGCGGTAGGGGAAGCGGGCCATGGCGATCAGCGGCGCCACCCGCCCCCAGAACCCCGCCCACACCAGGGCGGCGGCGGCAGCGGCCACCGGCGCGGCGGCCGCCAGCCAGGCCAGCGCCGCCAGGCGCAGCAGCAGCAGCTGGGCCAGGGCCAGCACGCCGCTGGCCCCCACCCGGCTGTCGGCCATGGCCTCGTGGCAGCGCTCCCCTGCCGCCAGGCCATCGGCCGTGTCCATGGCGCCATCGGCGTGGAGGCCGCCGGTGAGCCAGCTGCCCAGCACCACCACCAGGGCGACCTGGGTGAGGGCGGGGGCGCGCCCCTCCAGCGCGAGCCAGAGCAGGGCCTGGGCAGCCCCGAGCAGCACGCCGATCCAGGGGGCGAAGCGGGCGATCCGCGCGAAGCGGGGCCGCACCAGCGGCCAGGCGGGCAGCACCGTGTAGAAGATCCAGGCGCCGGCCAGGTCCCCCAGCCAGCCGCCTGTCGCTTGCCCGCTCTCGGAGGCCACCGGGGGCGAAGGGCTGTCCGGTGGCTGTCTGCTGGGCGGCTGGCTGCCGGGCAGCGGGCTGCTAGGCGGGCTGCTAGGCGGCGGAGAGGAGGGCGGCACGTAGCGTCAGCGCAGCACCACCACGGCGCCATCGAGACCCCATTCTCCTTTGCGATCACCGATCGCTGCCGGTGCACCCGGGCCCGCTGCGGCCGCTTTCACACCCCCCACGGCGTGGTGGATACGCCGCGCTTCATGCCGGTGGGCACCGCCGCCACGGTGAAGGGGATCACCGCGCCCCAGTTGGCCGACACCGGCAGCCAGATGGTGCTGGCCAACACGTATCACCTCCATCTCCAGCCCGGCGAGGGGGTGGTGCAGGAGGCCGGCGGGCTGCACCGCTTCATGGGCTGGCAGGGGCCGCTGCTCACCGATTCGGGCGGCTTCCAGGTGTTCAGCCTCGGCGCCATCAACCGCATCGACGACAGCGGCGTGGTGTTCCGCTCCCCCCGGGACGGGGCCCGCATCCAGCTCACGCCGGAGCGGGCGATGGAGATCCAGGAGGCCCTGGGGGCCGATGTGGCCATGGCCTTCGACCAGTGCCCGCCCTATCCGGCTCCCGAGGCGGAGGTGGCCGCCGCCTGCCGCCGCACCCTCCACTGGCTGGAGCGCTGCGTGGCCACCCACCGGCGGCCCGACCAGGCCCTGTTCGGCATCGCCCAGGGGGGCTGCTATCCCCACCTGCGGGAGGAGTCGACCCGGGCGGTGGCCTCCCTGGATCTGCCCGGCATCGCCGTGGGGGGGGTGAGCGTGGGGGAGCCGCCAGAGGAGATGCACCGCATCGTGCGGCTGGTGGCGCCGCTGCTGCCGGAGCAGAAGCCGCACTATCTGATGGGGGTGGGCAGCCTGCGGGAGATGGCGATCGCCGTGGCCCATGGCTTCGACCTGTTCGACTGCGTGCTCCCCACCCGCCTCGGCCGGCACGGCACCGCCCTGGTGGGCGGCGAGCGCTGGAACCTGCGCAACGCCCGCTTCCGCCACGACCACACCCCCCTCGATCCCGGCTGCCCCTGCCTGGCCTGCAGCCGCCACAGCCGCGCCTACCTGCACCACCTGATCCGCGCCGAGGAGATGCTGGGCCG
>JBJTWS010000260.1:0-3937 GCA_046081905.1 Synechococcus sp.
CCAGAGGGCAGGCCGGGGTGCTGAATCCCGATGCCTCCACCCCACCGGTGGTGGACTCAGCCCCACCGCAGCTGGTGCATCCGCTGGCCCTGTTCTGCGCCAATCCTCAGCACCGCATCGATGACGCCGTGAGCCAGGGGCTCAGCATCCTTGCCGGCCTGGCACTGGGAGGTTCGATGGGGAGTGATCGGGGGCGGGGGCAGCCGTGAGTCTCTTTCTTGTGGGGTCATCCGTGGGGCTCTGAGCAGGCTCCCCCTGACCAATTTCTGCCATGATCGTCTCGCCCGTCGCAGCCGATTGTTTGGGGGAGTGTTTGGGGGTCGTTAGGCCACCCATTGCAGTGCAATTGATTTCGGGGATCCCTTTCTGGCTTTTAACCGATTGGTCCTGAGTTCGAATCTCAGGCGACCCATTTTTTGAGAAGCTTTGCCTTGCTGCCAAAGCCTCTGCCTTGCAAAGGTTTTCGGCGTGTCGGGTGGCGTTTCCTCTTCTCGGTTTAAGACCTTAGAAGTGTGCCTAAAACTCCAGTTGTTTCATTTACTTGGGACTCGGTCCCAAGGAATCCAGGCCGTCTCGGCTTTTGAGACTGGCTTTTGTCGCAGGACCGGGCGCGGAGGGAACCCTCCCCTGTGCGAGCGATTCCAATGGCCACGATTCAGAGCCCACTGCAGCGCTGCAACGCGGTGCTTCGGGCCCTCGGTTCCCGCTACCGGCTGCGGGAACACAGCCGCAGCCCCTGGCTGACGGTGTATGAGCTCCGCGCCGGAGGCAGAACACGGGAGAGCTCCGTGCCTGGCTATGCCGCCGCGGATCCACGGGCGGTGGAGGCGCTGCAGGAACGCCTGATCGAAGCCACCCGTTCCGGGCAGCCTCCCCTCCTGCCAGCACCGCGGAGTGCCGATGTCCCGCAACAGGGCCAACCCTGCTGGCCGGAGATCTATGCGGCCGTCGTGCAGTTTCAGCGCGGCCAGGGGGTGAACATGAATCTGGTGGGTCCCTTCCGGGGCCGGGGCTATTTTCGGCTGCTTCCGGCCGATCGAGCGGCCTGCGTGGAGGACGTGCGGCGCTTTGCGCTGAACAGCAGCGAGAGCCTCCGGTCGCATCTCGCGGATCCTGAGGAGCCGCTGATCCCAATGGCCACTCACCGGCAGGGATTCCGCCAGAAGCGGGAGGTGGTGTCGTTTTTGCGCCGTGCCGGCTTCGGGGCGATTGCCCCCCCGGAGCTGAGCGACGAGCTCAAGGGCATGGTGAACCGAAAGAAGCTGGCCCTGGTCGCGGCGGGGGCGTCACGCAGACGCATCCCCACTACCGAGGCGATCGAGCAGTGGCTCGATGCCGTGGTGGAGGAGGACCCCCTCTGGGGATGGGTGTTCGCGATGGTGGCCACCTATGGCTTGCGGCCCCACGAGGTGTGGCACATCGCCGAACTGCCTGACGCCCGAGGAATGCTCAGCATCGGCATTGCAGCCCGCCACATCAAGGTCACCAAGACCGGTTTTCGGGTGGCTTTGCCTCTGCCGGCTGCCTGGGTGGAGCGCTACAAGCTGGGGGGTGCCAACGGGGAGCATCGGCTGGCCGAACTGCGCCGGCGGCATCGGCCCCGTTTTGTGAACGAAGACGGCCTTCCCTATGAACCCGAGCGCGATCTGGTGATGCGCTGCGACAACAACGAGCGCCTTGGCGCCGTGTGCTGCCACAAGCTGCGCAGCTCCGATGCGCGGGCGGATCTTGAGCTGCGGCACAAGCTCTATGCCTGGGTGGTGATCGAAGATCCCCAGGGCGCACGCAAGCCCCAGCGCCGCAAGGAGCGCTGCGTGCCCTACGACCTGCGGCATGCCTATGCGATCCGGGCGCGGGAGACCACGAGCTGGAGTTATGCCGATGTGGCTGCGGTGATGTGCCACAGCCCGGAGGTGCACCGGCGCACCTATCTGAGCGAGATCAGCGGCGAGCAGACCAAGGCCTCCGTTGCCCGGAGGATGCTCCTACCCCCCCAGGTTGCCTGAGGGCTGGCGACGTCACGCGTCCCGTTCCCCGCTCCTTCCCCCCATCGTCTGGATCGCCTTTCTGCAGCGATCCAGGTGCCAGAGGTGATCGGAGCGGGGAGCGCTGGGGTTCTTGCGTGCCCAGTGGGTCCCCTGGCGGAGCAGCTTCCGTCCCCGCCAGCGCCAGAGGGTGGAGCGGCTGACCCCAAGCGCAACGCACAAACGGGGGGTCTCCACCCAGGAAGGCGCTTCCGCGGTGGGGCCTGCCCCGGTCGGGATGGGAGCGCTCTCAGCCATGGCGCCCCAGGGCCAGCTCACAGCGCTGAAGATTCCAGAGGAGATGGGAGCGCCGGGCGGTGGGGTTTTTGGGCACCAGATGGCGGCCGTCCTTGAGCAGACCCTGGCGGCGGATGAGGAAGAGGGTGGAGCGGCTGATCGACAGCTGGGCGCAGAGCTGTTCGGTGGTCAGCCAGAGGTCAGGGGCCATGCGGTGTAGCGAAGGAGCCGCTGTGGCCTGAGCCCACAGCACCAGAGGCTACCGGCGCTGATTGGCTGCCCTGGCTCAGAACTCCTGATCCCACAGTCCGACCCGCTCCAGCCAGGCATCGACCATCAGCGGATCCCAGCCGTGGTGGAGCTCCAGGGCATCGCCGATGCCGATCAGGGCCTCGGCGGCGGCGGGGTCGTAGTGGCCCCGGCGCTGGGCCGCGACCTGCAGGCCCTGGGCGAGCTGGAGGAGTTGGAGTTCCCCCAGCAGCCCCCGCTGCTCGCTGAGGGCCAGGCTGTGGCCCTCCAGGCCGCTCAGCTGGGGCGTGGAGCCCCCTTGCGGCCGTGAGGAGTTTGGCCAGAGGCGGGAGAGCAGGTGCTGGAGAAGCCGCATGGGATTCAGTCTCGGGACTTCCGAGGGTTCCGGCCCTGGGCGGTCTCTCTTTTCAGACGCCGTCGTCCGGCACTCCGCGACGGGCCACCAGGGGCTCCCCTTCCAGTTCCTCCCGGGCCGGGGGGGCAGGCTGGGCCTGCTGCACTTCGGCTACCCAGCCACCCAGGGGCGACTGGGCGATGCCGGCGTGGAAGGGCGTCTGCAGGGCGGCGAAGCCGAGGGCGGTGGCGGTGAGGACAGGGAGGAGGTTCATGGTCGTCTCCTGGTTGAGGTGGGGGCGTTGTTCCTCCAGAGTCGCTGCGCTGGAACGTTGCAGCAGTGAGCCGACGCAAGCGGAGCTGTGATCTTGCTCACAGCTACTGGTAGCCAGGACGGATCACCCGGCAGCTGTCATCCCTGGTGCGATGGCCGTGCACGCCGTCACCGTCAGCAGCCTCAAGAACAACCCCGCCAAGGCCTTACTTGCCCTTGCCCTGCTGATCGGCCCCGATCAGGACGGCCTGCTGCAGACTCCGGGCGTGCGGGCGGCACCCTTGCCACCGCCCTGTTCCGGGAGGGTGAGCTGTCGCTGGCCCGCCCCGCCTGCGCGGCCCAGATGGAGATCGCGGGTTTCATCTAACACGTTTCGCGGCTGGGGATTCCGGGGATCCGCCTTACGGCGGCAGTGACCCACGCCGATCTCGACACCCTGGAGCAGTGGCTGCAATCGTCATCAGCGACGGCAGTCCCCTGACCGCTCTGCCCCGGGTCAACGGGATCGGCTGGCTGAAGGCCCTGTTCCAGGAGGTGGTGGCCCGCACTGCAGATGACGTGGCCCGCAGAAGCTGACCCAGCCCCTGTGAGAGCTTCCCAACCGACCAGACTTGGCCAGGAGAAGCCCGATTAAACGCAAACTTCACACCCCGGAACAGGTCATCCGCAAGCTGAGCAACTAGGAGCGTGTCGCGCATAGATCGGCCGGCATCCTCTCCCCAGCCGCCCCTGAATCTGCCCAGAACCCAGTGACTGCAACGGGTCTGAGCGGGAGAATGGGGCATGGTCAAACCCAAGTCCTTCCGTCCCTGGAATCCCG
>JBJTWS010000261.1:0-4542 GCA_046081905.1 Synechococcus sp.
CCCCAGCCGCGGTGTGCGCAGACGACAGAAGGAGCCCTGGTTCACGCGGATCGATCTGCCGCCACCGCTCCCGAACCCCGCAACTGCGCGGATGGCGGTCGCATGACGGTCTCGGATGAGATGTGTCCGTCAGTCAGGTTCCCCGCTGCTGCAGCGCGAGATCCAGGCGGGCTTCCCGGTGGCCACCGGCTTCCTCCACCACGGCTCGAGCCAGCACCCCTGGGGCGGCGGCCACTGGATCCTGCTGGTGGGCTACTAGCCGGGCCGGGGCCTGTTCAACGACCCCTACGGCGAACTCAACAACATCAACGGCGGCTACGTGCAGGTGGGCAGCGGCGGCAAGGGGGTGGCCCACAGCTGGCGCCACTGGCTGCCCCGCTGGCAGGTGGAGGGGCCGGACACCGGCTGGTACCTCACCTACCGTCGCCGCGACGGGCTGCCGCCCGGATCACCCGGCTGAGCTCCCCTGCAGCTCCCGCAGGGCGGTGAGCACCTCCTGGCTGTGGCCGGCCGGCCGCACCGCCACCCAGCGGGCCCGCAGCACCCCCTGTGGATCGATCAGGAAGGTGTGGCGCTGGGAGAAGGGAGCAATCCAGGAGCCGTAGGCCCGGCTCACCCGGCCGTCGGGATCGGAGAGCAGCGGGTAGCCGAGGCCTTCGCTCTGGCAGAAGGAGGCGTGCTCCTCCTCCCCATCGGCGCTCACGCCCACCACCTCGGCCCCGGCGGCAACGAAGGCCTGCCGGTCGCGCTGGAAGCCGCGGGCCTCCAGGGTGCAGCCGCTGGTGAAATCGCGGGGATAGAAATAGAGCACCACCCAGCGGCCGCGGAAGTCCGCCAGGCCGAGGCTCACAGGCTTCCCGGCGGCGACGCCGGGCAGCTGGAAATCGGGCGCCGGCTGGTCCAGCTCTGGGAGAGTGCCGCCCAGGGCCGCCGCCGGCCGGGCGCCCCCCAGCAGTCCCAGGCCCAGGGCTGCCGCCCCGCCGGCGGCCAGGCCCTGCAGCAGGACGCGGCGCGGAACGATGGGGGCGGGTGCTGTCATGGCGGGGCGGGGCAACGCACGAAAAAACCCCGGGATGGCCGGGGGCTGGGGCGATCGGTGGGATCGCCGAAGGCTGGGCCTGGATCAGAATTTGGCGAGGTTCACGCCCAGTTCGCGGGCGTAGGCGCCGAGGCCCTTCTTCTGAATGGTCTTGAGGGCACGGGTGGACACGCGCAGCTTCACGAAGCGGTTGCCCTCAGCCCACCAGAGGCGGCGCTCCTGCAGGTTCACCTGCTGCAGCTTCTTGGTGCGCACGTGGGAGTGGGACACGGCCATGCCGTTGTTGGCGCGCTTGCCGGTGAGTTGGCAGACCCGGGACATGACCGAAACCCTTCTGAAGACACTGGGGCACTAGCCCTAAGGAACCATATCAAATTGGTTTCCCACTCCTGTAGCACCGCCTCGGTGAGCTGCCGGAAGCGGGCCGGCTCCAGATCCCCAAGCTCCTCCCCTCGGCGGCTTTGCCAGGCGCGCCAGCCCAGGGTGCTCACCAGTTTGTTGTGGGCGGCGATGCTGAGCCGGTGGCCCCCGGGGCTCCCCACCGCAGAACGGATCGCTGTGGCGGGGCGCAGGGGGAGCGCCCCCCGCTGCGCCTCCAGGGACGTGGCCATGGCCACCAGGTCTTCATCCGAGCCGCTCCGGCCGAGCAGCTCCAGGCCCACCGGCATGCCCCGGCCATCGAGGCCGATCGGCAGCACCACCGCCGGCACCCCGGAGGTGCTGCTCCCGAAGCAGGTGAAGGCGTCGGAAGGCTCGGGCCGCGCCCCGCCACGGCGGTCGGGAAGCAGCACTAGGGCGTCGAGCCGGCGCTCCGACAGCAGGGCCTCCAGCCGGCGGCGGTTGGTGGCCATCACGGCGCGGGCCTCGGCCTCCTTGGCCGGGTCGGTGCGGAAGTCGGTGCGGCAGCCGTCTCCCGTCCACTCGGGGGGCAGCCGCCCGGAGCCGCACACATCGTCCCAGTCGCGCCGGGATGCCGGATAGCTCGCCAGCAGGGCATTGATCCGCGGCTCCGCTCCCCGCAGGTAGGCCGGCCCCAGGCGGGGATCGAAGTCCGCCACATTCTCCGCCTCCACCACCTCGGCCCCGGAGGCGCGCAGAAGGTACAGCCCCCGCTGCAGCATCCGCTCCGCTTCGGGGGTGGTGGGCAGGAGGTCGGTGCTGCCGGCCCGGTGGAGCACCCCGAGGCGGCGGCCGGCCAGGGCCCCGGGGCGCTCTGCCCGCTGCGGATCCCAGTCTGGGCCGATCACCGCCAGGCCCCGGGCCAGGGTGGCCAGGTCCCGGGCGATCAGCCCGGGGGTGCCGTTCACGAAGCCGATCGGAAACACCCCCTCACTGGGGAAGCGGTCCTGGGTGGGGCGGAGCGAGACCGCGCCGTTGTACACCGCCGGCAGCCGCAGCGAGCCGCAGTTGTCGCTGCCCACAGCCAGGGGAACCAGGCCGGCCCCCACGGCTGCACCCGAGCCAGCGGAGGAACCGCCGGCGCTGTTCCAGGGATCCACCGCATTGCCCACCCGGCCCGCGGCGCCGGAGAGGCCGCGGATGCCGAAGGCGAACTCATCCATGGCGGTCTTGCCCACCACGATCGCCCCGGCCTCCCGCAGCCGCGCCAGCAGCGGTGCATCGCGGCTGGGCTGGTTGCCGAGCAGGGCCAGCGATCCCACCGCCATCGGCAGATCGAAGCTGGCCACGTTGTCCTTCACCGCCAGGGGCAGGCAGTGCAGCGCCCCGCAGGGCCGGCCGGCCGCCACGGCCCGATCGAGGGCCTCCGCCCGGGCCAGGGCCGAGGCGTTCAGGGTCTGGAACGCATTCAGGGGTGGCCCGGCGCTGGTGTCGAGGTTGCGCTCCAAGATGGTGGTGATCACTCCGGCGATCCGCTCGCGGCAGCTGGATTCGGGCGCACCTGCCTCCGCTGCGCTCGTCAGCGCCGGGTTGGCAGCCGCCGGGAGGGCAGGGGCCAGAAGCCCCAGGGGAGCCGCCAGACCGGCGACCCGGCTCCGGATCCGCAGCCCCTGGGTCCGAAGGAAGCGGCGCTGCATGGGCCCAGCTCTCGCACACTCCCGCAGCTTGGCGCCATCGGGGCTCGTTGGTAGGGATGGTCCACGAGCGGGCGGCGGCAGAGCGTGCAGAACGGATTCTTCGAAGCGAACCTCAATCCGGCGCGGATCCGGGAACGGCTCCTCGCCCTCGAGCACGGCAAGGTGGGCTTCCACAGCGTGGGGCTCTATCCGGCTTCGCTGGCCTACAACTGCGCCATGCAGACCGACGGCAGCGATCTGCTGCTGGCGCCCCGTCCGGGCCGCACCCTGGTGGGGGCGTTCTCGGCCTCGGAGATCGCGGGGATGGACCCCTCCGACGTGGCCACCCTCGAGGCCATGGGCTGCCACCGGGAGGGTGAGGGGCTGGTGCCCAACACCCTCGCCTACCTGATCGAGCACTGTGAGCTGGTGGTGCTGAGCGCCAACAGCCACCACGTGGAGGAGGACCTCCAGGAGGCGCTGGCCCTGCGGGAATCCCTGGGCCGCCGCCAGATGGTGCTGGCCTGCCTGGCCGGATCCTTCTGCCACGATCCGATCGCCAAGGAGGCCTACGTGCTGTGTGAGAAGGAGCCGAACCTGGCCTTCTTCTCCGGTTTCCACCGCCATGGTGCCCTGCGCAATCCCATGGACAGCTTCACCGCCAACTTCTGCCATCCGAATGCGCTCACCGCCCTGCTGGGGGCGCGGATGCTGGACAAGCTCTCGCCCAACATCCAGGTGTCGCCTGGGATTCACAACATCGAAGGGCAATACATCAAGGCCGCCAAGAACATGGCCTCGATCTTCGCCGGCTTCGGCTACACCTACCACCGCAATCACCCCGGGGTTCTTCCCACCCTCCTCACCCTCCTGCTCGACCAGTGCCTCGACCAGGCGGCCACGGTGTCGATGGCCCGGCGCGACCGGCAGCGGCTCTACCACCGTCAGCCGATCGCCCTCACCGAACTCGGCTACGGCGTGCAGCGGATCGAGGCGGCCCTGGTGCGCGGCGGCGACATGGAGAAGGTGCGCGACCACACCTTCGCCCAGCTCACGGCGATGGTGGCCGATGTGCGCGGCAGCCTGATGCTTCCCACGGCGGGCAGCCCCACCCGCAACTTCCAGGCGGGCGCCGTGCTGGCCGAGCGCATGGCGGCCCTGGGCCGTTGCCCCGGCGGCATCGAGGAACTGGAGGACTGGTGCGAAGCGGCGGGCCTGGCCAAGGGGGGCCTGGAGGAACTGCGCTCCCTGAATCCGAACCCGGCGATGACATGCCCGCCTACCTGAAGGCGATGAACGTGATCGCAACCGTCTGGTGAACCCCGGACCTGGGCCCGGGCCGGGGCCCTAGGAGCCTGTCGCACATAGATCGGCGCACGCTCCTCTCCCCGCCGCCCCTGAATCCGCCCAGATCTCTGTGACAGCAATGGATCTGGGTGAGAGAATGGGCCATGGTGAAACCCAAGTCCTTCCGTCCCTGGAATCCCG
>JBJTWS010000262.1:0-6686 GCA_046081905.1 Synechococcus sp.
CCATCGCGGCGCAGACCATTGGCCACCCCCAGCCTTCCGCCCTCGAAGCCCTCGAAGCAGGCCTCCCGCACGGCCTTGAGGGTGGAGCGGGCACGGTCGTCGGCCACCACCGGCGGCAGCCCCAGCAGACGGGCGTAGAAATCGCCGCAGAGCTGGTCGGCCATCACCACCGGCGTGCCGCTCTCGGCATCGATGCGGTAGTACTCGCCGTTCCAGAGCAGCGCCTCGAAATGGTGGCGGCTCGGCTCCAGCCAGCTGCCCAGCTCCCGCTGCTCGGCGCTGGTGTCGAGTCCGAGTTCGAGGTGGAGGCGCCGGGCCATCGCCAGAGCTGCCTCCAGGGCGGCGATCCAGAGGGCACCGCAGTAGGCGCTCACCCCCTGCAGCGGCCAGTCGTCGAAAGTCTGATCCGGGGCGCCGCCGTTGTCGGGCAGGCCGTCGTCGTTGCAGTCGAACGTCTTGAGGTACTCGAGGGCCTGCACCGCCGCGGGCCAGCAGTCGGCCAGGAAGCGCAGGTCCTCGCCGGTGGGGGCCAGGCGGAAGGTGCGCCACACCTGCAGCACGAAGTCGCTGGCCAGGTCCTTCCAGAGGTTGCAGTCCTGGTAGGCGGTGTAGTTGGTGGCGTCCCGGGGGCGCTCGTTGGGGGCGCCCAGGTCGTGGGGGGTGGCGCCGGCCACCTTGCGGGGGGCCTCCACCCGTCCCCGCCCCTGGGTGAAGTACCAGCCGATCGGCCGGGGGGTGGGGTCGGCGGCGGGAATCGCCCGGGCGAAGCTGCGCAGCACGCTCTTGTCGAGCTCCGGCCAGAGCTGCAGCAGGGCGAAGGAGCCGTAGAGCCGCACGTCGAGGCTCTCGTACCAGGCGTAGTCGAGGCACTCCAGCACCCCGAAGCGGCCCACCGGATCCTCCGGACTGGCGGCACTCCAGAGGCTGCCGCCCGAGGCCAGGTCGTAGAGCTCGTTCAGCAGCGCCATGCGGATCGGCTCCGGCAGGTCGCCCCGCTCCAGCACCGGCGCCTGCCACTCCTCGATCGCGGCCCGCCACTGGGGCCAGTCCCGCAGGGACTCGGCGGCGATCGCGGCAGCGTGGGTGCCCTCGGCCCCGAAGAAATCGGTGTAGCGGCGCAGGGCGGCCGTGCCGCTGGCGAAGGCCGTGACCGGCAGATCCCAGGCAATCACCACCGGGATCTGCGCCGTGGCACCGGGCTCCAGCCGCAGCTGCACCGCCAGGGCGGCACTGGCGGGATCGTTCTCGGCGCTGCGGCGGTCGTTGTTGCCATCCGGGATCGAGCCATCACGGGCGAAGGGCTCCCAGAGTTCGGCCCCGTCGCCGGCCGGATTCCAGCGGCTGCAGCGCTGGATGCGCGCCCCGGGCACGCCCGCTGCGGCCAGGGCCGCGGCATCGGGCACCGCCAGGCACCACTGGCCCTCCCCCTCGGCGATCGGTTCGCTGCGCTCGCCCTCGAGCAGGAGGCCGCTCAGCCCGGGCGCATCGATCCAGCGGTTGCGGTGGCCGCGGCTGCGGCCGATGGCGGGCACGTAGTTGTGCTCCGGGCTGCCGTCGTCGCGGAAGTGCACCGCGGCGGAGGGGTCGGTGTTGCGGAACCAGCCCAGGGTGTTGCGCCAGCTCAGCAGCAGGGAAAGATCGAGCGGCCGGTCGGTGGGATTGGTGAGGGTCCACACGAACACCGCCACCGGATAGCTGGTGCGGCGGTAGTCGCCCGGGAGGATCGGGCTGAAGGCCTCGCAGCGCACGCTGGCCGCATAGATCCCTTCGTAGCGGGTGCCGCTGAGGGGATAGCGGGCCGCGTAGGTGGCGCTGGGCTCATCGGCAGCGGTGGTGGTGGGGTACCAGCTCCAGGCGGAGAGGGGCTCACCGGAACCGGGCCGGGAGGCATCGGCGGCGGGCTTCACCGCCAGGGCATGGGTGCGGCGCTGCTCGCCGTCGCGCTCGTGCAGGGCGAACTGGCAGTCGGGCAGCACGCCGAACCAGTGCTCACCGCCGTCGAGGTGCCAGAGGTTGAAGCCGCCGTCAGGGCCGCGGCCGATGCAGCCCGCCCCGAAGCCCCCGAGGGGAGCGCCGTGGCCCGGACCGTCGTCGAGGTTGCTGGCGTAGCGCACCGTGTAGGGCTTCTCCCAGCTCTGGCCGAGGGGCCGCTGCCAGCTGCAGGACGCCTCGAGGGCCGTGGCTCCGGGCGGGCGGGCCCCTGGATCCCGGAACAGGGAGCGGAGGGCGGAGATGCCGAGGGGGGCCATGGGCCGCAACGCAGTGGGGCCAGCTTGTCAGAGCTGATCGCCCACCTCCTGGTCGATCAGGGTGTCGAGGGTGGCGGCGGTGCGCACCAGCCCCTGGTAGCGCTGCACCAGGCGGCGGTTGCGCTCCAGCCACTGGCCGGGGTCGACGCCGGGGCCCGCCGGCAGGCTGCCGTCGCCCTCCAGCAGCTCCAGATCCCCCTGGCGGACCAGCAGGGCGAGAACCAGTTCGTGGACGCGCTGACGGCGATCCCCCATGGCGGATTGGCGGGCCGGAACCCCGGCGGCGAGCGGCGTGAGCATCATGGCCAGCACGGCGGGGGCGAGCACTGGAGCAGCGGAACGACATCCCGGGGCCGGAGCGCTCCGACGCAGCGGTGGTGGAGGTGGTGGGCACCGATGCCGGCGGCGTGGCGACCCTGCCGGCCGCCGTCCAGGCGCTGGTGCGGCAGGCCGATCGGGTGGCCGCCCCGCAGCGGCTGCTGCCGGAGCTGCGCGCCTGGCTGGAAAGCGTCGCGGCGACACCGCCGCCGGAGCTGCTCGCCAGCGACCGGCCGGGGGAGCTGCTCCCCCTGCTGCGGCAGGGGTTGGCCGAAGGGCGCCACCAGGTGGTGCTGGCCAGCGGCGATCCCCTCTGGTTCGGCATCGGCCGGCTGCTGCGCGAGCAGCTGGGCGGTGAGCACCTGCGCTTTCATCCCGCCCCCAGCTCCCTGCAGCTGGCCTTCGCGCGGCTGGGCCGCCCCTGGCAGGACGCCAGCTGGCTGAGCCTGCACGGCCGCGATCCGGAACCGTTGGCGGCGGCGCTGCAGAGGCGTCCCCCCGCCCTGGTGGTGCTCACCGACCCCGGCCGCGGCGGGGCCACCGCGGTGGTGGCGGGGCTGCGGGCCTCGGGCCTGGAGGCCTGCTACGCGGTGTGGCTGTGCGAGCGGCTGGGCCACCCGGCCGAGCAGGTGCGGAAGCTGGAGCGGGGCGCCGCTGTGCCCCCCAGCCTCGATCCCCTTCATCTGGTGGTGCTGATCGCCGAGGAGCCGGCGCCGCCCGCCCCGGAGCAGCTGCCCCTCTTCGGCCTGGAGGATGGGCTGTGGCTGCAGCACCCCGACCGGCCGGGCCTGATGACGAAGCGGGAGGTGCGGGTCCAGCTGCTGGCCGATCTGGACCTTCCGGCCCATGGCGTGCTGTGGGACATCGGCGCCGGGGTGGGCTCGGTGGGCCTCGAGGCCCTGCGGCTGCGGCCGCAGCTGCAGCTCTGGGCCGTGGAGAGCCGCGGAGGCTCCGCCCCCCTGATCGCCGCCAACGCCGAGCGGCTGGGGGTGCGGCCGGCGGGCATCATGGAGGGCCGCGCGCCGCAGGCCCTGGCGGAGCTGCCCGACCCCGACCGGGTGCTGATCGGCGGCGGCGGCCGCCACGGCCCCGCGATCCTGGCGGCGGTGCTGCCCCGGCTGCGGCCCGGCGGGCTGGTGGTGATCCCCCTGGCCACCGTGGAGGGGCTGGCGGCCCTGCGGCCGCTGCTGGAGGGGGCAAGCCTGGCGGTGACGGTGGGCCAGCTGCAGGCCTGGCGGGGCACCCCCCTGGCGGAGGGGACCCGCCTGGCGCCGCTCAATCCCGTGCTGGTGCTGCGGGGCCGGCGGCCGCCGGCCTGAGGGCCGGACCCGGCGCGGCCAGCGCTTCGATCCGCACGGGGGTGCCCACGGTGATGCCCAGGGCCGCCGCCTGGCCCGCCGCCAGCTCCAGCACCCCCGCCACCGGATCGTCCGGGCCATAGGAGCGGCAGGGCAGCCGCGGGCAGGGGGTGGTGTGGGCCTCGATCGCCACCACCTTGCCCTCCGCCACGAACAGCATGTCGAGCGGTTCCGGGGTGCGGTGCATCCAGAAGCGGGCCCGGGCCGGCGGGTCGTAGGGGAACCACATCCCCCGCAGGGGCGGCAGGGGTGGCCGCAGCTGCAGCCCCCACGACTGCTCCCGGTCGCTGCGGGCCACCTCCAGCAGCACACAGGGCGCGGGCTCTGCCGGATCCCGGGCCGGGAGGCACCAGCGGGCCGTGGCCGGCAGGAACTGGGGCGGCCCGGCCGGTGGCGCCCCCCCCGCCTGCGCCACCCCCTCGGCAACCGCCAGCCCGGCAGCGGCCGCCAGCAGGGCCCGGCGAGCCCTCCGGCACCGCCCAGCCTGCAAGGCGCTCATGTGGGCCTCCCGGAGGAGCCGCCCTCGAGCCGGGGCGGCCGTTCGACCAGGCAGTAGCCCCGGCCCCGCACCGTGTGGATCAGGCGCCGCTCACCCCCCTCCTCCAGCTTCTGGCGCAGATAGCGCACGTACACCTCGATCACGTTGCTGGCGGTGCCCTGCTGGTCGTCCCACACCTCCCGCAGGATGCTCTCGCGGCTCACCACCTCGCCCGCGTGGCGCAGCAGGTGGAGCAGCAGCTGGTATTCCCGGGCGGTGAGGGCCACGGTGCGCGGGCCGCGCTTCACCTGGCGGCCGCTGGGGTTCACCCGCAGGTCCGCCACCTGCAGCACCGGCAGGGGCGTGGCGGCACGGCCCGCCAGCTGCAGGTGGAGCCGCAGCCGGGTGAGCAGGTCACTGGGGGGATGGGAGGAGATCCAGAAGTCGTCGGCTCCGGCGGTGAGGCAGCGGGAGCGGCCCGGCACCGAATCGGCACCGATGTCCAGCAGCAGGGGCAGGGGCCCCCAGCGGCGGCGCAGCTCCGGGATCCAGGAGCCCTGATCCGCATCGAGCACGGCGGCCTCCGGGGCCTCGTCCGGCGCCTCCGGTTCGGGCGGCAGGGCTGTGAGGGGCCGGTAGCCCGAAGCCTCCAGGCGCTCCGCCAGGGCCAGGGCCTGGGGGCCCAGCAGGAGCACCCGGCTGCTCATCGGGGCAGCTCCGGCACCGCTCCGGGCTTGGCCACGTGGGGCAGCCCCCAGCCCAGCTTGTTGCGCAGCACCTGGAAGAACTCATGATCCGAGAGCCGCACGAAGCGCACGGGATGGTCGCTGCGGCGGATCAGCACCCGGTCTTCCGGCCACACGTAGCAGCCGGCGCTGCCATCCACCACCATCATCAGCCGCTCCGGCGTGGCGGGAAACACCGTCACCGGCTCGCGGTCGCTGAACACCAGGGCCCGCGAGGCCAGGGAATGGGGGGCGATCGGGGTGAGCTGCAGCACCGGGCAGTCGGGGGTGATCACCGGCCCGCCGGCGGAGAGGGCATAGGCGGTGGAGCCGGTGGGGGAGGAGAGGATCACGCCGTCGGCGGCGATGTCCACCGGGGCATGGCGACCGATCGCGATCTCGAAATGGCACATAGAGGTGAGCGGCTCGCGGTGGAGCGCCATCTCGTTGAGGCAGAGCACCTCCCAGCGGCGCTGCTCCCCCCGCATCACGCTCACCACCAGCATGGAGCGCTCCTCCACGGTCCAGCGGCGCTCGATCACCTGGGCCAGCACCGCGTCGAGGTCCTTGAGGTAAGCCTCCGCCAGGAAGCCCAGGTGGCCGGTGTTGATCGTGAGAATCGGCACCCCGATCGGGGCGGTCTGGCGGGCGGCGGAGAGCACGGTGCCATCGCCCCCCAGCACCACCGCCAGCTCCAGGGCGGCATCGAACACCGCCGGCACGCAGGCGGCGTAGCCCAGGGTGCGCAGGTGCTGATCCGGATTGGCGAACCCCACCAGCCCGCCGGAGCTGCTCACCCGCACCACCTCGAAGCCGCCCTGCTGCAGGCGCTCCTCGATGGCATCGGCCGTGGTGATGGCCAGCTCCTTGCCGTCGTTGACGATCAGTCCGACCCGGGGCACCGATCGCAGGCGGGAGGCCCCCTGAGTTTATGGGCCGGTGCCGGAAGGCAGGTTCAGAACTGTTCCAGGAAGCGCAGATCGCTGGTGAACAGCCGGCGGATGTCGTCGATGCCGTGGCGCACCATGCAGAAGCGCTCCACCCCCAGGCCCGCGGCGAAGCCGCTCCAGCGTTCCGGATCGAGGCCCAGCCCCTGCAGCACCGCCGGATCCACCATGCCGCAGCCCATCACCTCCAGCCAGCGGCCGCGCCACTGCACGTCCACCTCGGCGGAGGGTTCGGTGAAGGGGAAGTAGCTGGCGCGGAAGCGCACCGGCAGATCGCCGAAGAACTGCTGCAGGAAGGTGGTGACGGTGCCGCGCAGATGGCTGAAATCCAGCCCCTCGTCGATGGCGAGCACCTCCACCTGGTGGAACACCGGCGAGTGGGTGGCATCCACCGCATCGCGGCGATACACCCGCCCGGGGGCCACGATCCGCACCGGCGGCGGGTTGTTCTCCAGGTGGCGGATCTGCACCGGCGAGGTGTGGGTGCGCAGCAGCCGATCACCGGGCAGATAGAAGGTGTCCTGCATGTCCCGCGCGGGGTGATGCGGCGGGATGTTCAAGGCGGTGAAGTTGTAGAAGTCGCTCTCGATTTCAGGGCCTTCTTCGACCCG
>JBJTWS010000263.1:0-4091 GCA_046081905.1 Synechococcus sp.
TCCGACAGCAAGGGCGTGGAGCGGATCCTCCCCTTCGATCCCCTCCCCCGCCTGATCGGCGCCCGGGACTGGGAGCGGCTGGAGCGGGGCCTGTTCCAGCGGCTGGAGGCGATCGACCGCTTCCTGGCCGACGTCTACGGCGAGGGGCGCATCCTGGCCGACCGGGTGGTGCCGCGCGAAGACGTGGAGAGCTCCCACGGCTGGCGTCCCCAGATGCAGGGCATCTGCCCGCCACTGGGTCGTTGGTGCCACATCTCCGGGCTGGATCTGGTGCGCGATGGCGAAGGCACCTGGCGGGTGCTGGAAGACAACCTCCGCTGCCCCTCGGGCGTGGCCTACTTCCTCGAGAACCGGCGCGTGATGAAGCGCATGTTCCCGAGCCTGTTCAGCGGCCGCACCGTGCAGCCCATCGACGGCTATCCCTCCCAGCTGCTGCAGACCCTGCGAGATCTGGCCCCGTGGACCGAATCACCACGGGTGGTGCTACTCACGCCGGGTGTGTTCAACAGCGCCTACTTCGAGCACAGCTATCTCGCCCAGCAGATGGGCATCCAGCTGGTGGAGGGGCGCGACCTGCTCTGCCAGGACGATCGCGTCTGGATGCGGAGCACCAGCGGCCTCGAGCCGGTGGATGTGATCTACCGCCGCATCGACGACGACTTCCTCGACCCGGCGGTGTTCCGCAGCGATTCGATGCTGGGGGTGCGGGGGCTGATGGCCGCCTACCGGGCCGGCCGGGTGGCGATCGCCAACGCCCCCGGCACCGGCGTGGCCGACGACAAGCTGATCTACGCCTACGTGCCGGAGATGATCCGCTACTACCTGGCCGAGGAGCCGATCCTGGCGAACGTGCCCACCTACCTCTGCTCCCGCCCGGAGGACCAGGCCTACGTGCTCGAGCACCTCGGCGAGCTGGTGGTGAAGGCCGTGGCCGAGGCCGGCGGCTACGGGATGCTGATCGGCCCCCACGCCACGGCCGAGGAGATCGCTGACTTCGCCGGGCGGATCCGCGCCAACCCGCGCAACTACATCGCCCAGCCCACCCTGGAGCTCTCCACCGTGCCCTCCCTGAGCGAGGGCGAACTGTTCCCCTGCCACGTGGACCTGCGCCCCTACGTGCTGCGGGGCAAGGGAGCGTGGGTGAGCCCCGGCGGCCTCACCCGGGTGGCCCTGCGGCGGGGATCGCTGGTGGTGAACTCCTCCCAGGGCGGCGGCTGCAAGGACACCTGGATCGTGGATGAACGCCAGTTCGAGGGCCAGAGCCAATGCTGAGCCGCGTCGCCGATTCGCTCTACTGGATCAACCGCTATGTGGAGCGGGCCGAGAACATTTCTCGCTTCGTGGAGGTGAGCGAGGCCATGGCGCTCGACTGCCCCCCCGGCAGCGCCGAGCCCTGGCTGCCCCTGATCGATGCGAGCGGCGATCGGGAGCTGTTCGATCGCCTCTGCCCGGGGGGATCCCCCCTGGACGTGGTGCGCTTCCTGGTGCGGGAGCCCGAGAACCCGAGCAGCATCGTGAACTGCATCGCCAGCGCCCGTGAGAACGCCCGCCAGATCCGGGAGGTGATCACCACGGAGATGTGGGAGCAGATCAACGACCTCTACTGGACCCTGCTGGAGAACGAGACCTTCTGGAGCCAGCCGCCCCAGGAGCAGCTGCGGGAGATCCGCCGCGGCTGCCAGCTCTTCTACGGCATCACCGATGCCACCTTGAGCCGCGATCTCTCCTGGCAGTTCAGCCGGCTGGGGCGGCTGATCGAGCGGGCCGACAAGACCACCCGCATCCTCGATGTGAAGTACTTCCTGCTGCTGCCCAGTCCGGAGGAGGTGGGCGGGGTGCTGGATGAACTCCAGTGGATCTCGCTGCTGCGCTCGGCGGGGGCTTACCAGATGTTCCGCCAGTCGCGCCAGCAGGCGATCGAGCCCCGGGCGGTGGCGTCGTTCCTGCTGCTCGATCCGGTCTTCCCCCGCTCGGTGCGCTACTGCCTCGAGCGCATCCACGAGACCCTGCGGGTGGTGCAGGGCCGCGCGGTGCCCGGCGCCCCCGATGCGCTCGAATGCCTCAGCGGCCTCACCCTGGCCCGCTGGAGCTACACCCAGATCGATTCGCTGATCGCCACCGGCCTGCACGAGGCGATCGATGCGCTGCAGAGCGACCTGAACCAGCTGCACGACCTGATTCACACCCGGTACTTCGTGGTTTCCACCCCCAACGATCCGGAATGCGCGCCCGCCTGACCCACACGCTCACCTACCGCTACAGCGCTCCGGTCTTCCTCGGCCCGCATCGCTTCTGCCTTCGCCCCCGCGGCCACGGCTTCCAGCAGCTGCGCAGCCACAGCCTGCAGATCACCCCGGACCCCAACCGCCTCTACGCCCTGATCGCCGCCAGCGGCGATGAGATCCTGCGGGCCCGCTTCCTCGGCACCACCGAGCTCTTCGAGGTGCGGGCGACCAGCGTGGTGGAAACCCTGGAACCACCGGATCTGACCCTCTGCCTGGAGGAGAACGAACCGCAGCTGCCTTATCCGGTAGGCCACCTGAACGGCGACCTGATGGGGAGCCTGGAGGGCTGGCTGCCGAACGGCCAGCACGACCCGGCGGCGGTGGACCTGGCCCAGGAGGCGCTGATGGGCAGCGACCACCACGCCCTGCGCTTTCTGGAGCAGCTGGTGGAGATGATCCAGGACCGGGTGAAGTACACCCAGCGCCACACCGGACCCGCCTGGCCGGCGGGCCGCACCCTCAAGGAACGGGTGGGCTCCTGCCGGGATCTGGCGATGCTGATGATCGAGACCTGCCGCTGCGTGGGGCTGCCGGCGCGGTTCGTGAGCGGCTACCACCTGGTGGAGCCGCGGCCGGAGCACTACGACCTCCACGCCTGGGCGGAGGTGTACCTGCCCGGGGCCGGCTGGCGGGGCTTTGATCCCAGCGGCCGCGGCGCGATCGACGACCGCTACGTGACCCTGGCCACCTCCTCGAAGCCGGAGCTAACGGCCGCGGTGACCGGCAGCTTCTCGGGCCCCCCGGGGGTGACGAGCGAACTGGAGTGGAGCATCGAGGCCGAGGAACTGGTGGGCACGCCCGACGACCTGAGCGCCCTCGAGCTCTCTGCCCCCGAGCTGGCCGCCCCCGACCGGAGCGGCGCGGAGCTGGCGGTGTAGCCCCCCACAAGCCGAAGACAAGGGGAAGCCGGGGGCATTCGGTAGCGGTTGGTGCAGCGGCAGCCCTTCACCGGGAAAGATGAAGGACCCACCATTCCTGCCTCCACACCGTTCATGCTCCACCCCTCCCCTCCCGGCGCACCGCCGGCCGATGGCCGCCGCCTGGCCGAGGCGATGCGGCGCCACCTCTTCTACAGCCAGGCCAAGGCGCCCTCCCTGGCCACCAGCCACGACCACTACCGCAGCCTGGCGCTGGCGGTGCGCGACCGGCTGCTGCAGAGCTGGGTGGACACGGCCGAGGCCTACACCGAGCAGGGGGTGCGCACGGCCGTGTACCTCTCGGCCGAATACCTGCTGGGCCCCCACCTGGAGAACAACCTGGTGAATCTGGGCCTGCGGGAGGAGGCGGAGGCCGCCTGCCGCGAACTGGGCCTCGACCTCGAGACCCTGGTGGCCGAGGAGCCGGAACCGGGCCTGGGCAACGGTGGCCTCGGCCGCCTGGCGGCCTGTTTCCAGGAATCGATGGCCAGCCTGGAGCTGCCGGCGATCGGCTACGGCATCCGCTACGAATTCGGCATCTTCCGCCAGCAGATCGTGCCCCAGGGCCAGGTGGAGAGCACCGACCCCTGGCTGAGCCGGGGCAACCCCTGGGAGGTGATCCGGCCGGAGTGGAGCTACCCGGTGGTGATCGGCGGCCAGACCGTGCTGGGCGTGGCCTACGACACGCCGATCCTGGGCTACGGGGTGCACACCGCCAACACGCTGCGGCTGTGGTCGGCCCAGGCGCCGGATGCCTTCGATTTCGCCTCCTTCAACGCCGGCGACTACCCGCGGGCGGTGCTGCGCAAGACGCAGTCGGAGACCCTCTCGAAGGTGCTCTACCCCAACGACGAGCTCGAGCAGGGCAAGCGGCTGCGCCTCAGCCAGC
>JBJTWS010000264.1:0-9043 GCA_046081905.1 Synechococcus sp.
GCCCAGCCCTGATGTCGTGAGTTTATGTAGCTCAGATGGATGCAAAAGCCACTAACAACAAAAAAAGTAGCTACACCTGTTGTTCCACCATAGGTGAGCGGAAAAAACAGCAAAAGATTGGCAGACTGTTGGAAATCCCTGAACAGCCCTTTCCAAACAACCATCTTGTCCCATCCGTAAGCAGCCCCCAAAGAGTGATAGAGGAAAACTGCAAGAACAGCGAGGCCTCGAATAGCATCGAGAAAAGGGATGTGGTTTTGCGTTTTCGCTACTGGAGCGGCGGAATTATTTGTTTCGACAAGACTCGAGGAATCCATAAGGCAGAGGCTTAAGAAATCAAACCGGCTTCACGTCAATATGCATCCTGCATCTCATAAAAATCTGGCTGTACATAATCTTTACGCAGAGGCCACCCCTTCCAATCTTCAGGCATTAGCAACCGCTTGGGATGGGGATGACCCTGATAATTAATTCCAAACATATCATAGGTTTCACGCTCTTGCCAATCAGCTCCTCGCCATAGGCCATAAAGACTTGGAATCGTGAGGGAGCCATCCCGTGGCAGGAACACCTTCAGGCGCACTTCCTCCGGCTTCAGGTCCGCAGGCAGGACCTGATTGCTGCCAGCGGGAGCTGAAGCCGGAGCGATTTGATCAGCCAGCGCCGCCAATTTCACCAGGTGGTAGAAGCTCACCAATCGCCCTCCGGGCCCCTCGTCGTAGCCGCCTTGGCACTGGAGGTAGTCAAAGCCATACGCCTTCAAGGCGGTGGCGATGAGGGGGAGGGCCTCCGGTTCCAGGCTCAGCACTTCCACCCCGAGGTGATCGGGGGGAAGCACGCCATGGTCAAATCCCTGCTGGCTGAGCCAGGAGCTCACAGGGCCAGGGGCTGGCGCCGCAACGGGAGCAGCGGCATCGGTGGCATCAGCCATGGCTTAGGAAAGGGAATCGGGGACAGGGAAGAAATGGGGAGAGGCCATCAGCCCGTCTCCTTTGGAGGCTCGGCAGCGGGCACCCGCTCTGGCTCGGCCACCCGGGCGCTGGGCATGGGCAGGGCAGCGGAGGCAGCCAGGGCGGCCCGCTGGGTTTCCGCCGCCAAGTAGGCACCCGTGATCTGGGGCTCCACCTGCCGCAGTTGATGGGGCACCGTGAAATAGCGGTGGCTGGCTTGGAGACGCCGCCGCTCAACCAGCGACTCATTGCCCACCTTTTTGCGGAGCTTGATCACGGCATCAAAGATGGCCTCAGGCCGTGGGGGGCAGCCAGGCAAATAAAGGTCAACGGGGATCAGTTTGTCCACACCCCGCACAGCGGTGGTGGAGTCGGCGGAAAACATGCCACCGGTGATGGTGCAGGCTCCCATGGCAATGACATATTTCGGCTCTGGCATTTGCTCATACAGACGCACCAGGGCAGGAGCCATTTTCATGGTGACCGTGCCAGCCACGATCAACAGATCCGCCTGGCGCGGGCTTGAGCGGGGCACCAAACCAAAACGGTCGAAATCAAAGCGAGAGCCAATCAGAGCGGCGAATTCGATGAAGCAGCAGGCGGTGCCGTAAAGAAGAGGCCAGAGGCTGCTCAGACGGGCCCAGTTGTGGAGATCATCCAGGCTGGTGAGGATGATGTTTTCGGAAAGATCTGACGTCACCGTTGGCGCACCCACGGGAGCGCATGAGGCCGCGCGCTGATCTTTCAAGGCGGTGATCGATAGGGCCTCGGCGAGGCCGGCTGTTGCGGAATTGGGAGGGGTGGACGTCATGGGGGATTAACTCCATTCAAGGGCGCCCTTGCGCCAGGCATAGGCCAGCGCCACCACCAAAATGTCGATGAACACCAAGGCTTCGATGAAGGCCAGCAGACCCAGCCTGTGGAAAGCCACAGCCCAGGGGTAGAGGAAAACGGTCTCCACGTCAAAGACGACAAAGACCAATGCGAACATGTAATAGCGGATGTTGAACTGGATCCAGGCCCCTCCGATCGGCTCCATTCCCGATTCGTAGGTGAGCTCCCTTTCCCCGCGCTGGCTTTTAGGGGCCAACAATTTGTTGGTGACCAGAGCCAACACCGGCACAGCCGCTGCGATGAGCAGAAAGCCTAGAAAGGCGTCGTAGCCGGAGAGCACGAACATGGTTCAGCCCCAAGGTTGGGGCGCAGTCTGGCATCTGCGCCCCAACCTTGGGGCTGCCTACAGTCCACGGATTCCAACGGCCCTGCCATGAGCACCACGTCCAGCTCCGAGGGTCCCGCACCGGAGCCCGCCTCGGCGCCGGTGACTGGGGACGCTGCTTCGCCTGTGCCTGCGGAGCATGAGATGGAGGCGGTCGTTGAAGAAGACACGACCAACCACCGTTTCGAATGCCGCAGTTGTGGCTTTGTCTATGACCCGGCCGAAGGGGTGCGCAAACTCGCGATCGCGCCAGGAACGCCGTTTGAGGACCTCGACCCCGGCAGCTTCCGCTGCCCCGTGTGCCGCAGCAAAGTGGGAGCGTTCCGGGACATCGGCCCCCGGGAAAAGCCCAGTGGCTTCGAGGAAAACCTCAACTACGGTTTGGGCGTCAACCGCCTCACCCCAGGCCAAAAAAACGTCTTGATTTTCGGCGGCTTTGCTCTGGCGATCGCCTTCTTCCTCTCCCTTTACTCCCTGCGCTGATGGCTCGCTCCTGCCCTCCCTCCTTCTCCCGCCCCTGGCCGGCGCGTCTGGCCTCTTCTCTGCTGTGCCTGGTGATGGCCCTTGTGGTGGGCCTGACCCTGCCAGGCTGTGTCACCACCGGCCTGCCGATCGCGGCAAGCAGCCCCTGGGAGGCCGTGCCCCTGGGCACCAAGGCCAACCCCTTGGATGTGGCCTTCACGGATCGCCAGCATGGCTTCCTGGTGGGGAGCAACCGCCTCATCATGGAAACCAACGACGGAGGCGCCAGCTGGGAGGAGCGGAGCCTGGAGCTGCCCGAGGAAGAAAACTTTCGCCTAATCAGCATCGATTTCAACGGCAAGGAGGGCTGGATCGTCGGACAGCCCGGCCTGTTGTTGCACTCCACAGACAACGGTCAAAACTGGAATCGCTTGTTTCTCGACACCAAGCTCCCCGGTGAGCCCTACCTGGTGACAGCCCAGGGCCGCAGCAGCGCCGAGCTGGCCACCAACGTGGGCGCGGTGTACCGCACCAGCGACGGCGGCCAGAGCTGGCAGGCGGAGGTGGTGGATGCCGCCGGCGCCGTGCGGGATCTGCGTCGCAGCCCCACGGGCAGCTACGTGAGCGTCAGCAGCCTGGGCAACTTCTTCGCCACCTGGGATCCCGGCCAGGAGACCTGGCAGCCCCACCAGCGGGTGAGCAGCCAGCGGGTGCAGGCCATGGGCTTCCAGCCCGAGGGCGGCCTCTGGATGCTGGCCCGCGGCGCCCAGCTGCGCTTCAACGAGGAACCGGGCAATCCGGAGGTGTGGAGCAAGCCGGTGATCCCGATCACCAATGGCTACGGCTACCTCGACCTGGCCTGGGATCCGAGCGGCACCCTCTGGACCGGCGGCGGCAGCGGCACCCTGCTCTCCAGCCCCGACGGCGGCAAGACCTGGCGGCGGGACCCGGTGGGCTCCGCCCAGCCCACCAACTTCACCCGCATTGCCTTCCTCCCCGACGGCAAGGGCTTCGTGCTCGGGGAGCGGGGATCACTGCTGCGCTGGGTGGGCTGATCCGGTCCGCGCCGGGTTCCCGCCAACTTCTGTAACCAAGGGGGGCGGCCCCTCCCGCCCCCCACCACCAGACCCCTAGGATCGCCGGGCTGAACGCTTGTCGCCATGGCTGCCGGCTCCACTGGAGAACGCCCGTTCTTCGAAATCATCACGAGCATCCGCTACTGGGTCATCCATGCGGTCACCCTGCCTGCGATCTTCCTGGCAGGTTTCCTGTTCGTGTCCACGGGCCTGGCCTATGACGCCTTCGGCACGCCCCGTCCGGATGCCTACTTCCAGGCCCAGGAAAGCAAGGCTCCGGTGGTGAGCCAGCGCTACGAGGGCAAGAGCCAACTCGACCTGCGCCTGCAGTAAGTCATGACCCAGACTCCCGCCCCCACCACGCCGCGCAATTACCCGATCTTCACGGTGCGCTGGCTGTCGGTTCCTGCCCTCGGCATTCCCCCGGTCTTCTTCCTGGGCGCCCTGGCTGCCATGCAGTTCATCCGTCGCTGAGGCCGCGCCATGCAACGCAATCCCAACCCCAACAACCTGCCGGTTGAGCTGAACCGCACCAGCCTCTATCTGGGGCTGCTGCTGGTGTTCGTCACCGGCGTGCTGTTCTCCAGCTACTTCTTCAACTGATCGGGAGGTTTCACTGATGAGCGGCAAGAAATCCACCCTGCCCGACGGTCGCATCCCGGATCGTCTGCCCGACGGCCGTCCGGCCGTGGCCTGGCGCTCCCGCTGGACCGAGGGCGTGCTTCCCCTCTGGCTCGTGGCTACCGCCGGCGGCATGGCCGTGATCTTCGTGGTGGGCCTGTTCTTCTACGGCTCCTACGTGGGTGTGGGTTCCGCCTGATCGGCGGCCCCGGCTCCAGCATTATCCTGGCGGACCCGAGGGTCCGCTTTTTTTGTGCGGGGCGCCGCTCAGACGCCGTGATAGTCGCGGTACCAGGCGGCGAAGCGCTCCACCCCCACCTCGATCGGCGTGGAGGGCTGGAAGCCCACCCAGTCCTCCAGGGCCGCGGTATCGGCGGCGGTGGCGGGCACATCGCCGGGCTGCATCGGCTGCAGGTCCTGCACCGCCGGGCGGCCCAGGGCCTGCTCCAGCACCGCGATGAAACGCAGCAGCTCGGTGGGCTGGGAATTGCCGATGTTGAACACCCGGTGCGGCACCGCCGCGGTGGCCGGATTGGGCTGCAGCGGATCGAAGCCGGGATCGGCGGTGGCGGGCTTGTCGGTGCAGCGGATCACCCCCTCCACAATGTCGTCGATGTAGGTGAAGTCGCGCTGCATGCGGCCGTGGTTGAACACCCGGATCGGCTCGCCCGCCAGGATCGCCCGGGCGAAGAGCATGGGCGCCATGTCCGGCCGGCCCCAGGGGCCATACACGGTGAAGAAGCGCAGGCCCGTGGCCGGCAGGCCGTAGAGGTGGCTGTAGGTGTGGGCCATCAGCTCGTTCGCCTTCTTGGTGGCCGCATAGAGGCTCACCGGGTGGTTCACCGCGTGCTGCTCGCTGAAGGGCATCTGACGGTTGCCGCCGTACACCGAGCTGCTGGAGGCGTACACCAGATGCTCCACGCCGTGGTGGCGGCAGCCCTCGAGGATGTGGCCGAAGCCCACCAGGTTGCTCTGGATGTAGGCGGCCGGGTTCTCGAGCGAGTAACGCACCCCCGCCTGGGCGGCCAGATGCACCACCCGCTCCGGCCGCTCTTCGGCGAAGAGGGCCGCCATCGCCGCGCCATGCTCCAGATCCATCCGCACAAAGCGGAAGGCCTCGCCAGCCCCCGATTCCTGCAGCCGCGCCAGGCGTGCCTGCTTGAGGGCGGGGTCGTAGTAGGTGTTGAGGTTGTCGATCCCCACCACCCGCTCGCCGCGCTCCAGCAGGCGCAGGGCCACCTCCGCGCCGATGAAGCCGGCCGCGCCGGTCACGAGGATGGGGCGCTGCGGTGCGGGCATCGGCGGCAGGGAGTGCCGGAAGTCCGGCCAGGCTTCCCACAGCCTGCCAGTGCGGTTGCCCCAAGTTCAGGCGTTTCGGCTCAGAAACCCAGCTGGCGGCGGAAATCGGCGATGGTGGGCTCCAGGCCCTGCTCCAGCGGCACCGTGGGCTCCCAGCCCAGTTCCCTCTGGGCCAGGTCGATCACCGGCTGGCGCTGGCGCGGATCGTCCTGGGGCAGCGGCCGGCAGACCAGCTCCAGCTGCGGATCGATCCGGTCCCGCACCAGCTCCGCCAGCTGGCGGATCGTGAACTCTCCCGGGTTGCCGAGGTTGATCGGGCCGGTGTGATCGCCGTTCATCAGCCGGATCAGACCCTCCACCAGATCCTCCACATAACAGAAGCTGCGGGTCTGGCTGCCGTCGCCGTACAGGGTGAGCGGCTGCCCCTGCAGCGCCTGCACGATGAAGTTGCTCACCACCCGGCCATCATCCGGGAGCATGCGGGGCCCGTAGGTGTTGAAGATCCGCGCCACCCGCACCTCGGTGCCGTGCATGCGGCGGTAGTCGAAGCAGAGGGTCTCGGCCACCCGCTTGCCCTCGTCGTAGCAGGAGCGCAGCCCGATCGTGTTCACGCAGCCTCGGTAGCTCTCGGGCTGGGGGTGCACCTCCGGATCGCCGTAGATCTCGCTGGTGGAGGCCAGCAGCAGCCGCGCCCCCACCCGCCGCGCCAGGCCGAGCATGTTGTAGGTGCCCAGGAAGCTGGTCTTGGCGGTCTTGATCGGGTTGAACTGGTAGTGCACCGGCGAGGCCGGGCAGGCCAGGTGCCAGATCCGGTCCACCTCCAGCCGGATCGGGTCGGTCACGTCGTGGCGGATCAGCTCAAAGCGCGGATGGCCGATCCACTGGGCCACGTTGGCCTTGCGGCCGGTGAAGTAGTTGTCGAGGCAGATCACCTCCTCGCCGGCCTCCATCAGCCGGTCCACCAGGTGGGAGCCCACGAAGCCGGCGCCGCCGGTCACCAGGTGGCGCAGGGGGCCGGGACGCGGCACGGGGAGCAGGGCCATCGGCTCAGCCCTTCCCCACGCGCCAGGTGCGCAGGCCCGCCGAGCGGGCCGCCGCCGCATCGGCGATGCCGCGGGCATCGAACAGCCAGGCGGGCTGGCGCATCGCCCCCGCCAGCGCCGCCCAGTCGAGAACGCGGTACTCCTCCCACTCCGTGAGCAGCAGCACCGTATCGGCCCCCGCCACCGCCTCCAGCGGAGTGGCGCAGCGCTGCCAGCCCCCCTCGCCGCTCAGCACCTCCGTGGCCGCCACCTGCCGGGGTTTGCGGCCCAGGTCGCGGCAGATCTGGGCGGTGGCTACCTTGGGGTCGTGGAGCCGCAGGTGGGCTCCCTCCTCCAGCAGGTCGCGGCAGATGCGGATCGCCGGCGCCTCGCGGGTGTCGTTGGTGTCGGCCTTGAAGGCAAAGCCCAGCACCGCCAGCCGTTTGCCGGTCACGGTGCCGAACAACCGCTGCACCACCAGCCGGCTGATGCGGTGCTGCTGCCAGGTGTTCAGCTTCACCACCTGCTCCCAGTACTCCGCCACCTCCGGCAGGCCGTAGTGGTGGCAGAGGTACACCAAGTTGAGGATGTCCTTCTGGAAGCAGCTCCCCCCGAAGCCGGGGCCCTCCGCCAGGAAGCGGGGACCGATGCGGCTGTCGGTGCCGATCGCCCGCGCCACCTCCTGCACGTCCGCCCCAGTGGCCTCGCAGAAGGCGGCGATGCCGTTGATCGAGCTGATCCGCTGGGCCAGGAAGGCATTGGCCGTGAGCTTGGAGAGTTCGCTGCTCCACAGGTTCGTGCGCAGGATCCGCTCCGCCGGCACCCAGTGGCCGTAGATGGCGGCCAGGGCCTCGATCGCCGCGGGGTCCTCGCCGCCGATCAGCACCCGATCGGGGTTCTCCAGATCGCCGATCGCGGTGCCCTCCGCCAGGAATTCGGGGTTGGAGAGCACCGCGAAGGTCTTGGCGGCCGGCCCGCCGGCCTCCTGGTGCACCTCGGATTCCCCCTGAGCCGCCGCGAGGATCGCCTTCACCGCCTCGGCGGTGCGCACCGGCAGGGTGCTCTTCTCCACCACGATCGTGTGGCCGCGGGCGGCGCGGGCCACCTGCCGGGCCGAGGCCTCGATCCAGCGCAGGTCGCTGGCCTGGCCGGCCCCAAGTCCACGGGTCTTGGTGGGGGTGTTCACCGAGAGGAACACCATGTCCGCCGCGGCGATGGCCTCGTCCACCGCGGTGCTGAAGTGCAGGTTGCGCCCCCGCGCACGGCCCACCACGGCATCGAGGCCCGGCTCGTACACAGGCAACTTGGCCAGGTCGGGGGCGTTCCAGGCCGCGATCCGCTCGGCGCTGAGGTCCACCACCGTGATCTGCAGCTGCGGGCAGCGATCGGCGATCACCGCCATCGTGGGCCCGCCCACGTAGCCCGCCCCGATGCAGCAGATGGTGCGGATCGCGGGGGCAGCAGACATCAGGGGGCTGTGCGGTGGGCCGACATTAGGGGCAGTCGACTCCGATCCCGCTGGGCATCCGGGACAGCAGCTCCGCTGGAATCTGCTGCAGGGGCAGGGCCTCGCGCGTCGCCGCCCCGTCCGGGGTCTCGCCGCCGGCGTCCTCGGAACCCGGACGCAGGGCCTTGAGCCGCGCCACTCCGGCGGCGGCCTCCTCCTCGCCCAGCACCACCGCCCAGGCGGCCCCCTGGCGATCGGCCCGGCGGAACTGCTTGGCGAAGGCGGCGCTGCCGGGGTCGAGCTCCACCGCCAGCCCGCGGCCGCGCAGTTCCCGGCAGAGCCCCAGCGCCACCCGGCGGGCCTCCTCGCCCCGGTTCACCAGGTACACCTGCGGCGCCTCCGCGACCTGGCCGGCGGAGTCGCCGGCCTGCTGGAGCAGCAGCACCAGCCGCTCCAGGCCCAGGGCCCAGCCGATCGCGGGGGTGGCGGAGCCGCCGAGCTGCTCCACCAGCCCGTCGTAGCGGCCGCCGCCGCACACCGTGGCCTGGGCCCCGAGCCGGGTGCTGGTGATCTCGAAGGCGGTGTGGCTGTAGTAGTCGAGGCCGCGCACCAGGCGGGGGTTGAGCCGGAAGGGTATGCCGAGGGCTTCCAGCCCCTGGCGCACCTCGCTGAAGCGCTCGTGGCTCTCGCCGCTGAGGGCATCGGCCAGGGCCGGGGCGCCGGCCAGCAGCTCCTGGGTGGCGGGGTTCTTGGAATCGAGCACCCGCAGGGGATTGGTGTGCACCCGCGCCGGGGAATCGGGATCGAGCTCCTCCCGGTGGGCTTCGAGCCAGGCCACGAGCTCGCTGCGGTAGCGGGCCCGATCCTCCGGCGCGCCGAGGGTGTTGAGCTCCAGGGCCAGGCCCCCCACCCCCAGGTCCTCGAGCAGGTCCCAGGCGATCGCGATC
>JBJTWS010000265.1:0-3033 GCA_046081905.1 Synechococcus sp.
CCCCTGGTGCATCTCCCGGAGCTCCTGGCGGATGTAGCGCAGGTGGCTCACCACCTGTTCGCGCTTGGACTGCGACATTGACACAATACGGACCCGGCCTCTCTTTTACCCCATCGCCCCTGCCGCCAGTCCCGCCGGTGCCGGAGCCGGGATGCGGGGGTGCTGCCGGCGGCGCCCTATTTCTGCCCGAAGCGGGCCTTGGCCTCCTCGTAGAAGGCGGTGTCGATGGCATCACGGCCCGCCTCCTCGGCCAGGCGCTCGATCCGCTTGCGCACCGCCGGCCGCACGAAGAACGGGATCTCCTTCAGGCGAGCCTCGGCTTCCGGTTGCCAGTGCATGGGAATGCTCACGGTGGATTCAGCCCCGAATTCTGTGGGGCAGAAGGCGGGAGCCAGAAACAATCGTTAAGGCATTCCTCCGGTCTCAGGGGGCTGGGCCCATCCATGGTCATGACTGATCCTGCACCTCGACAACCGTCCACAGGGGCGACGGAGGTGTTCGCGCCGGGGGAGGAGATCCGACGCTGCGCCAGCGCCGAGCGGCTGCTGCGCTTCCGCCTCCGTGATGGCTACTTTCAGAAATGTGGCCTCCCCATTCGCTGGTGGGATCCTCACTTCTCCCCGACCCCGAACCCACCCGCTCCTTGTGAACCTTCTTCC
This sequence comes from Synechococcus sp., assembly GCA_046081905.1. Lineage (GTDB taxonomy): Bacteria > Cyanobacteriota > Cyanobacteriia > PCC-6307 > Cyanobiaceae > CBW1002. The sequence continues at coordinate 660 of JBJTWS010000265.1, forward strand.
CCACCGCTGAGATCATGGCCGGCAAGCCCCCCTTCACCCCCGAGACGGCCATCCAGAAGGCCCGCATGGCCGAAAACGCCTGGAACGGCAGGAATCCGGAGCAGGTGGCGCTCGCCTACACCGAGGACAGCTTCTGGCGCAATCGCAGCGAATTCATCCGCGGCCGCGATGAAATCGTGGCCTTCCTGCGCAGAAAATGGGCCAGGGAACTCGACTACAAGCTGATCAAGGAGCTCTGGGCGTTCACCGGAAACCGCATTGCCGTTCGCTTCCAGTACGAGTGGCACGACGATTCCGGCAACTTCTACCGATCCCACGGCAATGAGAACTGGGAGTTCAGCGACGACGGCCTGATGCGACGCCGGGAGGCCAGCATCAACGATGTGCCGATCAGGGAGTCGGATCGCCTCTTCCTCTGGGGCGAAGGCCCGCGGCCTGACGATTTCCCCGGGCTGAGCGAACTGGGTCTCTGAACCGTGGCTGCGGCACCACCGTCCCTGCCCGGGAGCATCGGCTCGCTGGCCGACCTGCGCCTGTTCATGGAGCACCACGTGTTCGCCGTCTGGGATTTCATGGTGCTGCTCAAGGAGCTCCAGCAGCATCTGGCCCCGTCCGGCTCCCCCTGGCTGCCCCCCGAGCACCCCCGCCTGGCGGGCCTGGTCAACCAGCTGGTGAGCGAGGAGGAGTGCGACTGCCTGCCGGCCGAACTCGGTGGTCCGCTGCATCGGAGCCATTTCCTGCTCTACCGCGCCGCCATGGAGGAGATCGGAGCTGACACCACCGGCATCGATCGCTTTCTGGACAGCGTGCGGGCCGCTGGACTGCGAAGCGCCCTCGATACCGCCGCCCTGCCGGAGCCATCCAGGTGCTTCCTCCGCTCTTCGCAGGCGGTGATGGCCTCCGGCACCGTGGAGGAGGTGGCCGCAGCCTTCGCCTACGGGCGCGAGCTGCTCGTGCCTTCGCTGTTCGCGGCGCTGCGGGAGCATCTGCTGGCCCTGGGGCTTCCCTGCCCCCTGCTGCTCTGGTACCTGGAGCGTCACGTGGCCCTCGATGGAGAGAGCCATGGCCCCCTGGCCGAACAGCTGGTGCTCGACCTCTGCGGCGAGGATCCCGCCAGGCTGGCCCGGGTGGAGCGCACCCGCGCGCAGGTGACGGAGGACCGCCGGCGCTTCTGGCAGGCGCTGGCGGAGGCCATTGCCGCGACCCGGATGCCCGCCTCGGTGGGGGGCTGAGCCTCCTGGATCGGGGCTGGCCGGGCTTCGGCCCGGGCGCCTTGGTTCCGTTTCGTCAGGCCTGCTTCGGTACCTTTCCCCACCGTGAACACCCCGTTCCTCCACGACGACGGGGTGTGGAATGTCTCCGGCTTCGCCGACACGGTATCCCTCGCCATCTGTCCGGAATCCCTCGAACAGGGGATACCGACTCGCCGGGTTGGAACAACCGAGTGAACGGCAACAACGGCGAGAACATCCTTGTGGGCGATTTCGGCCGTGGCTTCCTGACAGTGGGACCGGAAACCACCGTCCCAGGAATGGGGTGGGTTCGCGGGATCGATGGGGCAGTGGAGAATAGGGGACTCGAACCCCTGACCTCTGCGGTGCGATCGCAGCGCTCTACCAGCTGAGCTAATTCCCCCTGGTGCCCCCAATTATCACCATGGACGGGCCCCGCCGGGCGCGGTCCCTGCGATTCTGAGGGGGTGCCTTCCGCCCCTGCCATGCGCCCGGCTTCGATCACCCCCGAGCAGCTGGCGGCCTTTGATGAGGCCGGCATCGCCGAGCTCGCCCGCCGCCTCGAGGAGGACGACTACCCCACCCCCTTCGAGGGCCTGGGGGACTGGCACCTGCTGCGGGCCCTGGCGATCCATCGCCCCGAGCTGGCCCGTCCCTACGTGCATCTGGTGGACCAGGAACCCTTCGACGAGGACTGAGCCGCAGCCGGAGACGCCGCCGCCGCCAGAGACGCCGAACCAACCGACCCGTGACCCCTCCCCCGGCTCCCCCCGAGGCCGGCTCCCCTGCCGCCACCGACCCCCTGACCGGCCGGCGCATCCTGGTGCTGATCAGCGGCAGCATCGCGGCGGTGAAGCTGCCGCTGGTGGTGAGCGCCCTGGTGCAGCGGGGCGCCCAGGTGCGCTGCGTGCTCAGCCCCAGCGCCGCCCAGCTGGTGAGCCCGGTGGCGCTGGCCTGCCTCAGCCGCCAGCCCTGCCTGCTGGAGGCCGACCAGTGGAGCGCCCAGGTGCCGCGGCCCCTGCACGTAGAGCTGGCGGAATGGGCCGAACTGGTGCTGCTGGCTCCCCTCAGTGCCACCAGCCTGGGCCGCTGGGTGCACGGCCTGGGCGACAGCCTGCTGGCCAGCACCCTTCTGGCCTGTG
>JBJTWS010000266.1:0-39820 GCA_046081905.1 Synechococcus sp.
GCCGCTCTGGAACTGCTTGGTCACCGCCTCCAGCACCGTGTCCCAATCCGGGCGGGTGTGGAACACGCGCGTGTGGTTCGCCATCCGCAGCGCGTCGCGCTCCGGGTCGATGCGCCAGTTGCCCTCGCTGTCCTGCTGCCAGAGGTTGTCCTTGGCGCCGGCGGCCGAGTTGTCCTCCGCCGAGAACTGGCGCATGCCGGCGCTGCGGCGGATGTTGCCGGCCACGATCGTCACCGCCGCCTCATCGATCAGCAGGCAGCACTCCACCGAGGTGAGCCGGCGGCCGTTGGCCTTGTTGAGGATTTGGGCCACGCGGCCGTACAGATCCTTGAGCTTCACCGGGTTCGCCATCCCCCCGAAGCCCTTGAGGGTTTCGCCCACCGGCCGCACATCGGAGAGGTCCACCGAGATCTCGATCGGCTCGCCTGCCGCGAAGCGCTCATCGCTGCAGAGCTCGAGCAGCAGCTGGTAGCTGTCCACCCATCCGCGGCGGGTGTCGCCCACCTTGATGTGCACGTGCTGGCCCTCCACCTTGTGGGTGGTGTGCTCCTGGCGCAGCTCCGCTGTGGTGGCGCCGATGTCGCTCACTTCGGGGATCACCAGGCGGTTGCGCACCAACGGCAGCCGCTCGATCAGCCGCGGTTCGATGATGGCGCCGGTGCCGCAGCCCATCATCGCCAGGTCCATCATCAGCCCGAAGGCCTCCCAGTTCACCAGGTTGGTGGAGGTGCAGTTGTAGGCACCGGAGAAGTTGTGGCGCTGCTCGATCCAGGGGGTGCCGCCGATCCACAGCCAGCGGCCCGAGGGCAGCGCCTTCTGCTCCTGCTGCATCCGCCGCAGCAGGCTCACCTCCTCCTCGTTGAGGTGTCCCAGCCGGCGCAGACCTTCGAGGTTTCGCTCCGCCACCTGGTGCCAGCTCTCGCGGCCGCTGGGGGTCTTGCGGCTGTAGGTCCGGTAGAACACCGGGTTGGCGGCCGGGGCGGTGGCGGGGAAATCGTCCGCCGTGGGGGACCCCTCTGTTGGCAGCTCCGCGGGGAGGGCCTCGTCGGCGAGGGAGGGACGTACGGGGGAGAGGGTCACAACGGCGCACACGGTCGTGTTGGGAACCATACCGCCAGTGGTGGGGGTGTCGAGGTTCACGCGGCACTACCCGCAGCGCTAGTGCTGGGGTGCGCCGGGTCGCCAGGCTGGGGGGAACCGCCGCCCGGACCCCATGCCGCTGCTGCCCCGCACCCCCGAGCCGGAGCTGATGGACGAGCCGGAGCAGGTGCTGGCCTATGCCGGAGCCGATTTCAGCGCCGGCGACCAGGCCCTCGTGGAGCGGATCGCCAGCCTCTTCCCGGCCGGCCTCGGGGCGGAGCTGGTGGATCTGGGTTGCGGCCCGGGCAACATCACGTTTCGTCTGGCGGATCACTACCCCCAGGCGGCGGTGCTGGGGCTCGACGGAGCCCCGGCGATGCTGGCGCTGGCGCGGCAGCGGCTGACGCTCTGGCGGGCCACCAATGGCGCGGCAGCCCCCGGGCGGCTGGAGTTTCGCGAGCTGCGGCTGCCCTGCCCGGCCGGCGGCGCGGCCGACCTGGCCGGACGCTTCAGCGGCGTGGTGAGCAACAGCCTTCTGCACCATCTGCACGATCCCCAGGTGCTGTGGCGCTCCGTGGCGGAGCTGGCGGCTCCCGGGGCGGCGCTGTACGTGAAGGACCTACGCCGTCCCGCCAGCGCGGAGGCCGCCGAGGCGTTGCTGCAGCGCCACCTGGGCTCGGCGCCGGCCGTGCTCCAGCGCGACTTCCTGGCCTCCCTCCACGCCGCCTTCCGCCCGGAGGAGGTGGCGGCGCAGCTGGAGGCCGCGGGCCTCAGCGGACTGCAGGTGAATCCGCTCGACGATCGCTACCTGGAGGTGTGGGGCCGGCTTCCCTGAATCCCTGCGGCGCCTGCGGCCTCAGAGCCAGCGCCGGCGGCGGAAATAGCCGAACAGGCTCAGGCCGAGCGTGATCATCACCGCCCAGACCACGAAGTAGCCGGGCTGCCAGTCCAGTTCGGGCATATTCTTGAAGTTCATGCCATAAACACCCACGATGAAGGTAAGTGGAATGAAGATCGTGGAGATGATCGTGAGCACCTTCATCACCTCGTTCATGCGGTAGCTGAGGCTGGAGAGGTAGGAATCGTGCAGGCTGGCCAGCACATCCCGCCCGGTTTCCACCGAGTCGATCACCTGAAAGCTGTGGTCGTGCAGGTCGCGCCAGAACACGGTGGTTTCCGGCCGCTGCAGGGGGGAATCCCCCCGGGCCAGCAGCGCGAGCGACTCCCGCAGCGGCCAGGCGGCCTTGCGCAGCTTCAGCACCTGCGTCTTGAAGAAATGGATCTCCTGGATGTCGCCCGGGCGGGGATCCGTGAGGATGCGGGCATGGAAGATCTCGATCGCATCGCCGATCTGTTCGATGGCGAGGAAGTAGTGATCCACCACGGCATCGATCAGGCAGAACGCCAGATAGTCGGCGTGCATGCTGCGCACCCGCCCCAGCGCCTGCCGGATCCGCTCGCGCACGCTGTCGAACACATCCCCTTCATCCTCGAGGAAGGAGATCACGAAGTTGGCGCCGAAGATCACGCTCACATGTTCGGCTCGCAGGCTGGGGCTGCCGGCGCTGCACTCCAGCATCTTCAGCGCCACGAAGCAGTAGTGCGGGAAGAACTCGCACTTCGGCCGCTGGCTGGTGTTCACGATGTCCTCCACGGTCATCGGATGCAGCGCGAAGCTGCTCGCCAGGGCCTCGATCACGGCGATGTCGTGCACCCCGTTCACCTGGATCCACGACACCGTCTCCGTGGTCGCCAGGTCCGCGCAGTCGGCCACGGCCACGTCGCGGGCCTCCATCACCTGGATCGGATCGAAATCCAGCAGGTCGATGCGGCAGCTCTGCCGGCGCCGCTCACCGATGAACACCGCGGTGCCGGGCGCCAGGCCCACCTTGCTGGCCAGGCTGCGGCGACCCGACGGCACGCCGAGGGAGGAACGATCAAAGGCGGCCATCCCCTTGGGCAGCACGCTTCACGCTAGGGGGAGCGGCTGGCCGTGCCGCCTGGCAGGCTGGGGGCCATGACCAGCAGCATCACCAGTTCCACCGCCAATCCCGGCGCCGGCGCCGCCGATCCCGAGCTGGTGGCCCTGGCGGAGGCCGTGGCCCGGCGCCGCAACTTCGCGATCATCTCCCACCCGGACGCAGGCAAGACCACCCTCACCGAGAAGCTGCTGCTCTACGGGGGTGCGATCCAGCAGGCCGGCGCCGTGAAGGCCAAGGGCGAGCAGCGCAAGGTGACCTCCGACTGGATGGAGCTCGAGAAGCAGCGCGGCATCTCGATCACCTCCACCGTGCTGCAGTTCGACTATTCGGGCAGCACGATCAACCTGCTCGATACCCCCGGCCACCAGGACTTCTCGGAAGACACCTACCGCACCCTCGCCGCCGCCGACAACGCGGTGATGCTCGAGGACGCCGCCAAGGGCCTCGAACCCCAGACCCGCAAGCTGTTCGAGGTGTGCCGTATGCGGCGCATCCCGATCTTCACCTTCATCAACAAGATGGACCGGCCCGGGCGCGAGCCGCTCGAGCTGATCGATGAGATTGAGAGCGAGCTGGGCCTCACCTGCTGGCCGGTGAACTGGCCGATCGGCAGCGGCGACCGCTTCCGCGGCGTGATCGACCGCCGCAGCCACGCCGTGATCCTCTTCCAGCGGGCCGAGCGGGGCCGCGCCTCCGAGGAGAAGGTGCTGAGCGTGGGGGAGGCCCGCGCCAGCGGCGCCGTGGAGCCCGAGCTGCTGGAGGCGGCGCTCGAGGAGCTGGAGCTGCTGGAGGGGGCCGGCGCCGAGCTCGACCTGGAGCTGGTGCACGCCGGCGAACTCAGCCCCGTGTTCTTCGGTTCGGCCATGACGAACTTCGGCGTGCGGCCCTTCCTCGATGCCTTCCTGGAGCTGGCCCAGAAGCCCACGCCCCGCAGCAGCAGCGCCGGCGCGATCGATCCGATCCGCCCCGGCTTCAGCGGCTTCGTGTTCAAGCTGCAGGCCAACATGGACCCCCGCCACCGCGACCGGGTGGCCTTCGTGCGGGTGTGCAGCGGCAAGTTCGAGAAGGACATGACGGTGCAGCACGCCCGCACCGGCAAGACGATCCGCCTCTCGCGCCCGCAGAAGCTCTTCGGCCAGGACCGCGAGGTGGTGGAAGACGCCTACCCCGGCGATGTGATCGGCCTCAACAACCCGGGCATGTTCGCCATCGGCGACACCCTTTATCTGGGCCCCAGGGTGGAATACGAGGGCATCCCCTGCTTCAGCCCGGAGATCTTCTCCTGGCTGCGCAACCCCAACCCCTCGGCCTTCAAGAGCTTCCGCAAGGGGGTGAACGAGCTGCGGGAGGAGGGTGCCGTGCAGATCCTCTACGACACCGACGCCAGCAAGCGCGATCCGATCCTGGCGGCGGTGGGCCAGCTGCAGCTGGAGGTGGTGCAGTACCGGCTCGAAAACGAGTACGGCGTGCAGACCCGCCTGGAGCCGCTCGGCTTCTCCGTGGCCCGCTGGGTGGTGGGCGGCTGGCCGGCGCTGGAGAAGGTGGGGCGCATCTTCAACTGCAAAACGGTCCGCGATGCCTGGGACCGGCCGGTGCTGCTGTTCAAGAACGAGTGGAACTTCAACCAGCTGCGGGAAGACCATCCCGAGCTGGAGCTCAGCGCCGTGGCCCCGGTGGTGAGCGGCGTGGAGCCCATCGCCCTCTGAACCGGCCACGCCCCGGCGGCGCCGGGGAGCGGCCACGGTCGGCAGCGGGACCCGCCAGAATCTCAGTTACTAACCGAAAGGTTCCGTAACGGAAGGTCACGTCGATGCCCACGCCGGTCTGGCTGGTGCGTCCCCGCAGCGACGGGGGCTGCGATTACGTCAGCTTCCTCCCCTCCCAGGGAGCCGTGGAGATGCGGGAAGGCAGCCATCTCCCCCCCCAGATGCCCCTGCTCAAGCGCCGCCACCGGCTCGCCCTGGCGGAGGCCGAGGCCTGGCGGCGGCGGTTGCAGCAGGAGGCCGGATACCACTGCAGCGATCCCCTCTTCTGAAACCGGCGCCCCCAGGGCCTCCGGTTCTCGATACGCTCCTGGATACGCAGTGCTGGCCATGAATCAAGGTTCCGATCAGCCCCCCCGCGCGGCCGACGCCTCCGACCCCTACCGGCGGCTGGGAGTTCCCGCCGATGCCAGCTTCGATGCGGTGCAGGCCGCCAAGCAGGCCCGCCTAGAGGAAGCCGGCGACGATCCCCTGGCCCGCTCCCGGATCGAGGCCGCCTACGACGCCGTGCTGATGGACCGGCTCAAGGAGCGCCAGCAGGGGCGCGTGAGTTTCGCCGCCCGCTCCGCCTCCCAGCGGGAACAGGCCTCTCCGCCGCCGGCCCGGCCGGTGCTGCCGGCCCTGCCCCAGCTGCCTGCCCTGCCGGCAGCCCGCTTCTCCAGCTCCCCGCTGCGGCTGCCCAGCTTCTCCCTGGCCAGCGGCCGCGAGCTCTGGGTCCCGCTCGCCGGCATCGGCACCGTGCTGGCCCTGCTGCTCTTTGCCCCCTCGGCCTCCCCGGAACTGCTGCTGGCCCTGGCCACCGGCGTGGCGGTGATCAACCTGCAGCGGCGCTTTGGCCGCCTGCTGGGCGCCGTGGGCTGGAGCTTCGCCCTGCTCAGCCTCGGCCTGCTGCTCGGTGGGCTGCTGGCCGGAGCCCTGCCGGCCGCCCTTCCCCTGGGGCTGCCGCTCACTGCCCTGCAGGTGCAGAGCCTGCCGGCCCTGCTGCTCCTGCTGCTCGGCTCGCTGCTGCTGGCCTGATCCGGCCCATGCCTGCGGCCGGGCTCAGGCCGGCGCCAGTTCGTCGATCAGCTCCTGCAGTTCGGGGGCCTGCACGGTGTACACCTCGTTGCAGAAGTGGCAGGTGAGCTCCGCCTGGCCGTCTTCCCGCAGCATGGCGCTGAGTTCGTCATGGCCCAGCAGCTTGAGGGCGCTCACGCTGCGGCTGCGGCTGCAGGGGCAGTGGAAGTGCACCGCCTGGCGCGCTTCGCCCTCCTCCAGCATCTGTGGATCGAGGTCCGGGAAGATGTCCTCCAGCAGGGCCTGCAGGTTCCCCTCCGAGGCCGCCAGCCGGGAGCTGAAGCCCTCGATCTCGCGGCAGCGCTCCTCCAGCAGCGCCACCAGGGCCGGCTCGCGCGCCGCCTTGGGCAGCACCTGCACCAGCACGCCACCGGCGCAGCGCACCCCTGAGCTGTCGATCTGCTCCCCCACGAACACCGCCGAGGGGGTCTGCTCGGAGTGGAGCAGGTAGGAGGCCACGTCTTCGCCGATGGCGCCCCCCACCAGCTCCACCGTGCTGCTGAACGGTTCCCCCTCCCCCAGGTCGCGCACCACGTGCAGGTAGCCGGTGCCGGTGGCGCGGCGGAAATCGAAGTGGGCCTGCCCCTCGCTCTCCCGCACCAGATCCAGTTCCAGAGCCGGGTTGCCCACGTAGCCGCGCACGCTGCCATCGCGGCCGGCATCCACCATCAGCCCCCGCAGCGGCCCATCCGACTGGATGCGCAGGTTCACGCGCCCGTGGGCCACCTTCATCGAGCTGGCCAGCAGCAGGCCCGCCGTCATCGCCCGCCCCAGCAGAGCCGTGGTGAGGAAGGAGAGGCCATGGCGGCGGCGCGCGTAGCGGCTCGCCACCGTGGTGGAAACCGCCACCAGGCGGATGCCGCCTCCGGCGGCGGTGGCTCGCACCAGCTGATCGCTCATCGCTCCGTGGTTCCCGCCGGAACCCAACATCAGGGCATCGTACGGATCGCGTCCGGGATCGCCTCCCGGCTGGCGAGGGGCTGGAGCTCCCCGTTGGCCAGCCGCCAGCGCTGCTCCGCCAGTTCCCCGAACAGCTCCGGTTCGTGGGTCACCACCAGCACGGCCCGCTCCCGCGCGATCGACCCGAGCAGCTGCAGCACTTCGTGGCGCACGGTCCAGTCGAGGCCGGCGGTGGGTTCATCCAGCAGCAGCACCTTCGGATCCCGCAGCAGCTGCACCGCCAGGGCGAGCCGCCGCTGCTGGCCGCCGCTGAGCCGCTCCGGCGGCTGCTGCAGCGACAGGCCCTCCAGCCCCACCTGACGCAGCACCGCCTCGGCCCGCTCGGCCGCCAGCCGCCGCTGGCCCAGCTTCAGCTCCTGGCCCACCGTGAGGCCGAGGAAATGGCGCTCGGGGAACTGGAACACCAGCCCGCAGAGCCAGCGCCGCTGGCGACTGCCGAGTAGCTGGTCGTTCCAGAGGATGCGGCCCCCATCGGCCTCCGCCAGGCCGCTGATCACCTCCAGCAGGGTGGTCTTGCCGCAGCCGCTGGGCCCGGTGATCAGGGCCGGGGCCCCCACCTCCAGCCCCAGGTTCACGTCGCGCAGGATCGGTTCGGCCGCCGTGGCGGGCTGGTAGCGGAGAGAGCGCAGCTCGAGCATCGATCCAGCATGCAGGGCCAGCCGGCTGGCTGTGCCTGCTGGGGCGGCGGCTCTGATAGGACACCCCCACCCGGCCGCAGCGCAGCAGAGGTTTCATGGAGGTTCGCTTTCGCGACGTAGATCCCTTCAACTGCTGGATCTGGCTTCGCTTCGCCCATCCGCTCGGAGCGGGGGAGCGGAGCTACGTGGAAACCGTGTTCGACAGCTGGTTCTTCCTTGGCAAGCTGGGCGGCTTCAACGCCGAGAACCTGCAGGTGCACGAGGAGGGCGCAGAGCTGAGCTGGCTCGTCTACGACCAGGAGGGCCCCGAGCAGGCCATGCCGGCCCTGATGCACAACATGGGTCCCCTGGAGCTGCAGGGGGAGTGGGCCCGCTGCTGGGTGGACCTGGGCACCAGCGATGCCTTCGGGCTCGATGTGCTGCTGAATGCCCTGCGCCAGCTCGATCGCGACGTGGTGGAGATCGCCGAGGTGATCGTGGGCGGCCTCAACGACGACTGGCCGATCGAGGAGGAGCCCGACTCCCCCTTCCTGGCCTGAGCCACCCCGGTTGCCGCCCGGTGTCTTGCCGCCATGGCCCGTGAACTCCGCCGCCTGCTGATCGATCCGGCCCGCCTGGATGGCACTAGCGCTGTGCTGGCCCTGAGCCGCGAGGAGAGCCACTACCTCGGCCGGGTGCTGCGGCTGCGCTCCGGCGGGCGCTTCGCGGTGGTGGATGGCTGCGGCCACCTCTGGACGGCCCGGCTGCTGGAGGCCGGCCGGGCGGAACTGGAGCAACCACTGGAGCAGCCCCTCGAGCGGCAGGAGCCCCCTGCGCCGCGTCTGGTGCTCGCCCTGGCGATGCCGCGCCGCGATGGGGAGGTGGTGCTGCGCATGGCCACCGAGCTGGGCGTCGATGGTTTTCGGCTGCTGCGGGCCGAGCGGGGCGTGCTGCGCGGCCCCGAGGGCGGCGAGGGGGCGGTGCCCGGCCGCTGGCGCACGATCGTGCGGGAAGCGGCGGAGCAGTGCGAGCGCCTCTGGCTTCCCACCTGGGAGCCCTCCAGCTCGGCCCTGGAGCTGTTTGCCGCCTCCGCCCCCGCATCCACTGCCTGGGGCGTTCGGCTGCTGGCCACCACCCGCCGGGCTGGCTTGCCGGCCTTGGAGGAGGCCCTCGCGCCGGCAGAGGCCGCTGCGGAAGGCGGCAGCTCGATCACCCTGGCGATCGGGCCGGAGGGGGGCTGGTCGGCGCGGGAGGAGGAACGGGCCGCCGCTGCGGGCTGGCGGGCGGCGAGCCTGGGCGCCACGATCCTGCGCAGCTCCACCGCGGCCGTGGCGGCGGTGGCCCGGCTCGCGGGCGTGGTGCGGCCCGCCTGAGGGGGGCGGCCCGGGCCCTCAGGCTCAGTTGCGGAACATGCCGGCGGCCATGTCGCGGAAGCCCGCCAGGTTGGCGCCACCGCGGCGGCGGCGGCTGGGCACGGCGGCGCCGGGCACCAGGCAGTTGGGGGCGAAGGTGGCCAGGCTCGGGGCCGGACGGCTGGCGGCGGCGGCGGCCAGCTCAGCCGCGATCGCTTCGGCGGTGGTGAGGGTGGCCTCGCCGCTCGGGGCGGCGGCAGTGGCGGCGGGAGCCGCGGTGGCCGGGGCCTCTTCCTTCTTCAAGGCGGCTGGCTTCTCCTGGGCGGAAGTCTCGCTCACCGGCGCCACCACCACCTTCGCGGGTTCCGCCTTGGCGGCCTGGGACTCGCCGCCCAGTTCGAGGAAAAACGCAGGCTTGCGCTTGAACACCATGGCGGCGCCGTTGGACTGGGCCGATTATCCGCTCCACCGGGCGGGATCCCCGGCCTGGCTTAGATCTGTGCAACACATCCCCACCAGGCCGCCCAGCCCGTGCCGGACCAGACCCCCCTCCACTGGCTGCTCGCCCTGCTGCTGAACGGCGCCCTGATCGCGCTGGCCCAGCCGCTGCCGGTGCTCACCCGGGCCGGCTGGGTGCATGCGGGGGTGCTGGGCACGTTGCTGTGGGGCTGTGTCGGCGCCCCCGGCTGGCTGGCGGTGGTGGCCTACCTGCTGCTCGGCTCCGCCGTGACCCGCCTCGGCCTTCGGCGCAAGCAGGAGCAGGGACTCGCCGAGGGGCGGGGTGGGCGCCGCGGCCCCGAGAACGTGTGGGGTTCGGCCCTCACCGGTGCCCTGCTGGCGGTGGCGGTGCCCCTCAGCCCCGCCGCCTGGCATCCCCTGCTGCTGATCGGCTTTGCGGCCAGCTTCGCCGCCAAGCTGGCGGACACCTTCGGCAGCGAGATCGGCAAGCGCTGGGGGCGCCACACGGTGCTGATCACCACCCTGCGGCCGGTACCGCCCGGCACGGAGGGGGCCGTGAGCCTCGAGGGCACGGCGGCCAGCCTCGCCGGCAGCGCCCTGATGGCGGCCATCCTGCTGGCGCTGGGGCTGCTCACCACCCCGGCCGCCTGGGCGCTGGTGGTGGTGGTGGGCCTGGTGGCCACCCTGCTGGAGAGCCTCCTGGGGGCCACCCTGCAGCAGCGGGTGCCCTGGCTTGGCAATGAGCTGATCAACGGCCTCCAGACCTTGGTGGCGGCCCTGCTGGCCCTGGCGGCGGCGGGCCTGCTCCGGCTTCCGTGAGCGTGGGGCCGGCCGCCTCCGCCTCGGCCCGCAGCCGCGCCAGCAGTGCCTCCCCCCGCCGCTGGGCCAGGCGCGGATGCAGTCCCAGGTGCTCCCCCAGCTCCACCCAGGTGGCCCCGAGCTGGTAGCGGCCCTCCAGCAGGATCCGCTCTGCTTCCGGCAACTGGGCCAGCCGCCGCCGCAGCCAGGCCAGGGGGGCCGGGATCCAGGCCGGGGCCTCCTGGGGTGGTGGCGCGGCCGCCAGGGTGTCCAGCAGGGTGGCGTCTCCCGCTTCGGGATCCTCCGATCCGGCCGGGGCATCGAGGCTGCGCAGCCGCTCCGCCTGCCGCAGGCCGGCCGCCTCCTCCAGCCGCTCCAGGCCGCAGCCCAGCTGCTCCGCCAGTGCCTCCCTGGCGAGGGGCGGCAGGCCGGCGTGCCGCCGCTGGTTCTGCAGCTCCTCCCCCTGCCGCTGCAGCTCCCGCAGCCGGCGGGGGGCCCGCAGGGGCCGGTGCTGGTCGCGCAGGTGGTGGAGCATGGCGCCACGGATGTAGGGCACCGCGAAGCTGCTGAGGCGGGCGCAGCGGCGGGCGTCGTAGGCCTCGATCGCCCGCAGCAGGCCGATCGCCCCCAGCTGCACCAGATCGTCGAGGGGCAGATCACTGCCTTGGGCCATCCGGGCGGCCTGCTGCCGCACCAGGGGCAGGTTCGCCTCCGCCAGAGCGTTGCGCCAGTGCAGCCGCACGTGCGCCTCGCTGCTGCAGGCAAAGGCCGCCAGCCAGGGGCGGTTGAGGGCCGCCGGATCCGCCGGCCCCCGCAGGGAGCGGCTGGGGGCGGGCCGGCGGCCGGCGGCGCTGGTGGGGGTTACGGCGTGGAGAGGGCGGCTGCCCATGGGGGGAACCCGAAGGTTCCTTCACGGTGGTTTCACGGGCCGTGCCGCCACCTCCCCCGGTGGGGCAAAGGGCCCTCACCCGATCGGGTGATTGCTGTCCCCCTGCTTCAGACCTCCAGCGGGGTCGAGAGGAGTCGCGGTTCCAGCCCGGCCCACTGGAGCAGGGTCGGCCAGCGGCCCACCCGTTCCAGCACCTGCCGGTGTCCTTCGGAGTTCAGGTGGATGCCATCGGGTTCGATCCACTGCAGCCAGCGGGGATCGGCCAGCAGGGAATCGAGCAGGGGAAGGAAGGGCACATCGGCCTCCAGGGCCGCCTCCTCCAGCAGTCCCTCGTAGCGGCGCACCGAGGCCTGGTCGTACCAGAGCACCTCGGCGTAGGGCATCACGGCCTCATCCACCGGGGTGAGCCCGAGCAGGAACACCGGAGCGATCCGCCGGGCCTCCCGCAGCATCTGCTGCAGGCCGAAGAGGAAGGCCTCCGGGTCGAGCTGCGGCCGCCCGTCCGGCCGTCCCACCCGGGCGGTGTCGTTCAGGCCGATGCCGAGCAGGATGCCGTGGGGTTGCTGCCGGCGCAGCTCGCCGCGGCAGAGCACCTCCGGCTTCAGGCGGGCGGCCAGCCGCTCGAGGCCGTCGCCGCGCACGCCCAGGTTGTAGAGCACCGGCCCCTGGGGGAGGGCCATCCAGTGGCGGCGCAGCCGCTCGCACCAGCCCCCCAGCTCCGGATCGCCCCAGCCGTAGACGCCGCTGTCGCCCAGCACCACCAGCTTGCGGGGCACCGCCAGGGCGGAGGAGGAGGGGGTGGGCGCCAGGGAAACCATCGCGAAGGTGCAGCGGCGCCAGTTTCCGTCCCCGCCGGCCCGCCGCTTCCGCGGGCCAGCAGCCTCAGCCGGCCAGCAGCCGCTGGCGCAGCCAGTCGCTGATCTCCTCCCCCAGCAGGGTGAGCGCCGCATACACCGCGATCAGGGCGATCACTTGGTCCCAGGCGAAGGCACTGAGGCTCTCGAGCAGCTGGGTGCCCAGCCCCGTGGCGCCCACCAGCCCCACCACCACCGATTCCCGCAGGATCACATCGCCGCGGTAGGCGCCGTAGGCCAGGTAGGAGCGGGCCAGGCGGCTGTAGAGGCCGTAGAGCACGGCCTGGCGGGGGCCGGCGCCGGCGGCTTGCAGGGCTTCGGCGGCGCCGGGGTCGGTGCCCTGGGCCGCTTCCTCCAGAAGCCGCCCGAGGATGCCGAGGTCGTGGAACCCGAGCGCCAGCGCGCCCGTGACCAGGCCGGGATGGAGCACGAACAGCAGCAGCAGGGCCGTGAGCGGCGGCGGCCACAGCCGGCCGAAGGCCCAGCTGATCCGCAGCAGCCCCTTGGCCCAGGGCCAGGGGGCCAGGAGCAGCAGCAGCAGCGGAGCCAGCCCCACCGCCAGCGCCGCTGCCAGCAGGGTCATGGCCAGGGTGTTGCCGATCAGCCCGGGCCACGGCAGCGCCAGCACCGCCGGCCAGTCGCTCTGTCCCAGGCCGGGCAGACCCTGCCACTGCAGCAGGGCCAGGGGGTCCATCTCCAGCCGCCAGGCGGTGAGCCCCAGCACCGGCAGCAGCAGCGCCGCTGCGGCCACGATCTCCCGCCCCCGCCGGCCCACGCCCCCCCGGGAGAGCCCGAAGCGGCGCGGCATCCCCCAGCGCCGCCGCAGCCAGCCCACCAGGGCCTCGAGCAGCAGCATGGCGGCCAGCAGGATCCACAGGGCGGTCCAGAGCTCGTGGAAGGCGAGCGATTGCAGCGTCAGTCGCAGATCGGTGCCCAGGCCCCCCAGGCCGAACACCCCCAGCAGGGTGGCGCTGCGTAGGGCGCATTCCAACCGGTAGCCGCCGTAGCTCAGCACCTGCGGCAGCAGCCCCGGCCCCAGGGCGGTGAGCAGGGCCTGGGGCGCGGAGGCACACCGGCCCGCAGGGCCTCCAGGCTGCCGGTGGGCATGGCATCGAGCAGGTCGCTGCAGACCCGGGCCACCAGGGCGCCGAAGGGCAGTGCGATCGCCACCACCGCCACCGCCGGCTGCAGCCCCAGCAGCTGCAGCAGCAGCAGGCCCCAGAGCAGCTCATGGATCGAGCGCGGCACCGCCAGCAGGCGGCGCACCACCTGGGCCGGCCAGCGGTGGCCACTGCAGGTTCGCCACACCGTGACCGAGCTGGCCAGCCCCAGGACCAGTCCCAGGGCCAGGCTCACGGCCCAGCCCAGCAGCGCCACCCCCACGGTCACCCCCAGCCCCTGCAGGGCGGAGCCCAGCACGAGCGGATCGAGGGAAGGGGTGATGGCCGCGAGAGCGAAACGCCCCAGCAGGTCCCAGCCGCCGCCATGCACCAGCCCCGGCAACAGCCAGCCCAGGGGCAGCAGCGCCAGGGCCGGCAGCAGCACCCACAGCGGCGCGGCGGGCCTCCAGCGCCAGGGGGGCAGGGCGGCGATGGGGGTGGTGGCCATGCTCAGGACGCCATCTCCATCTCGTACAGGCTGCGGAGCTCTGCGGAATTCACCCCCGCGGCGGGTTGATCGAACACCACCTTCCCCTGCCGCAGCCCCACCACCCGATCGAAGCCGCCGATCAGATCGGGGCGATGCAGGCTCAGCAGCAGCGCCCGCGGCGACCGGGCCGTGGCCAGCAGCAGCTCCAGCAGCGCGGCGGCCAGCCGTGGATCGAGGCTGGCCAGCGGTTCATCCGCCAGCAACAGGGTGGGGTCCTGCCGCAGCAGCCGCGCCAAGGCCACCCGCTGGCGCTGGCCGCCGGAGAGGGAGGGCACCGGCTGATCCAGCAGGGCCGGATCGAGATCCACCTGCCGCAGCGCCGCGGCGTTGGCATCGGTGTCGAGGGGGAGGAGCAGGTTGAGCAGCGCCCGCGGCCAGCCCCAGTGGGCGAGGCGGGCCGCATTGAGGTTCTGCTGCACGCTCAGCTCCTCGATCAGCCGCAGGTCCTGCCAGAGGGTGCCGATGCGGGCCTGCTGGCGCCGCCGCCGCCCGCGGGAGCGCGCCGGCGGCTGACCTTCCCACAGCACCTGGCCGCTGCTGGGGGGCAGCAGGCCGTTGGCCACCGCCAGCAGGGTGCTCTTGCCGGCGCCGCTGGGGCCCAGCAGGGCCACCCGTTCGCCCGGCCGCAGCCGCAGATTCACCCCATCGAGGCGGGGCTGGCCCGCGCCCGTGGCGCCGCGGCGGCCCTCCACCCGCACGTCGATCAGCTCCAGCACGGCAGCGGCACGCACGGCATCGGCACGCAAGGTGGCGGCAGGCACGGAGGCGATCACGGGCCAGGAGGAAAGGCGGTTGCCACACCCTGCCAGACGGGAGGGGCCAGACGGGCGGGGCTGATTACGATCGGGACGTCTTCCGGTGGGTGGGCGGATGCTTGGCTGCAAGCCCGTTCCAGAAGAGGGCCAGGCTCGAATCGACGGGGACCCGCCGCAGGCCATCGACTGGATCGCCCTGTATGGCCGCAGCCACGCCCACCCGATCAACCAGGCCTGCCATCTGATCGGTATCCCGCTGATCGTGCTCTCCCTGGCTCTGGGGGCCGTCACCCCCTGGCAGCACTCCGCCGGCTGGCCTGGGCTGGGCCTGTTTGTGCTGGGGTGGGCCTTTCAGTTCGCCGGCCACGCGGTGGAGGGCCGTCCGCCGGAGTTTCTCCAGCATCCGCGCTTCCTCCTGGTGGGGGTGCGCTGGTGGTGCCGAAAGGTGGGGAGCTACATCAGCAGCGCCACACCCTCGAGGTAGTTGCCCACCCGCGGCAGGGGCGGCTTGCCGTGGCGCTCCAGGGCTTCCTCGGCGATGGCACTGGCCTGGGGCAGGGCGTGGTACGGGATCGAGGGGTAAGCGTGGTGGAGGGAATGGTGCGGCAGGCCCCCCATGAGGAAGTTAACCACCGGTCCGGCGGCGATGTTGCGGGAGGTGTAGAGCTGCGTGAGCTCATAGGTGGTCCAGCGCTTCCAGAGGCCGTGGTGCTCGATCATTCCCCGCGCCTGCATCACCGCCCCCACGACCCGCTCCACCACCAGCAGCACGATCACCAGCCGCAGCAGCTGGCCCTGGGTGATGGCCCAGGTGAACAGGGCAACCTGCACCAGCACGATGCCGATGGTGTCGTTGCGCAGGCCGGCGGTGAGCCGGGAGTGGGTGTCGCGCAGTTTCAGGCCGAACCAGAACATCGAAACGATCAACTGGATGCCGCCCATCACCAGCACGCTCACCCAGAAGGGATGGCGGAAGTGCAGCCGCCGCAGGGGGCCGGCCTTGGCGGCCTCCTCCTCGGTGGGCTCCCGCCGCTCCGGATCGCGCAGATCCATCCCGTTCATGCGGTGATGGAGCATGTGCAGGTTGCGGTAGGTGAGATAGGGCCACCCCACCGGCCAGCTCAGGGCACAGCCCACCGCCTGCTCCAAGGAGCCCATGTGCAGCAGGGTGGCGTGGCTGATGTCGTGGGTGCTGATCATCAGCAGCGAGTACACCAAAGTGCCCGCCAGCAGCCACAGCAGCGCGAGGCCCAGGTTCGGCTCCTGCCAGTAGAGCCACAGGCAGGCCAGGGAGGGAATCAGCAGCACCGCCAGGCGGAACCAGCCCAGGGCCTGGTTCACCTGGAACAGGGGACGTACCAACGCTTCGATCCCCTCCGTCATGAGGCGATCGGCACGGCGCTGCTCACGGTCCACCGGGGCCTCCGGCCCCTTCTCGGCGAGAACGATCATCCCGGCAGAGATCAGCGATGGAGAATGCCCGGAGGCTAGGTCGCTTCGCTGGAATCGGGATCAGAAGGGGCCGGGTTGCTGCGGGGACGCTGACGCCAGGGCCGCCTCCAGGGCGGGCAGCAGTTCCACCCGCTCGGCCGGGTCACCCACCAGGGTGAGCTCCCCGGTGGAGGGCCACCAGTTGAGCCGCAGATTCGTCTGCTCCTCGTCGAACACGAACATCTGGTAGGGACCCTTGGCCTCCCAGTGCCCCGGGTGGCCCAGGCCCTCCACCAGCCGCTGGAGCTCCTCGAGCGTTCCGGCGAAGCGCATGGCCGTGGGAGCGAAGGGCTTGGCCTCAGCCTACAAACAACCGCCTGTTGCCCCCCGCTCCGCGCCCGGCCAGGGATCAGCGGATCTTGCCGATCTGGCGACCCACCTGCTCGATCTGGCGGTAGCTGCCGGCGCTCGCCCCGGTGAACTGCTGGGCACCGAACAGCTGCAGGATCTGCTTCTGCTCGGGATCCTTCGGACGCCAGCTGAGGATCGCTTTCTGCAGGCGCTGGGTGAAGCCCTTGCCGAAGCGCTTGTCGAGGTCGGGCTGGGCGATCCAGTGGTAATCGGGATAGGGGGGGGTGCGCCAGATCTGCACCACCTTGGAGCGGTTGGCCTTGCCGTCCCGCAGGTTCGCCTTCCACACCTGCTCGTTCACCACGCCGGCGTCGTAGGCACCGCTCTGCACCAGGGCGATGGTGGCGTCGTGGCTGCCGCTGAAACCGGGGGCGCCGCCGGCGAAGTCGGAGAGCTTCACACCGGCCTGCTGGAGGAAGTACTGGGGCATCAGCCGCCCGGAGGTGGAACTCTCCGAGCCGAAGGTGAAGCGCTTGCCCTTCAGCACGCTGAGGCCCTTCTGGTCGCGGATCGGCTGGATGCCGCTGCGGGTGCTGGCGATGAACACGCTGTGGAAGGCGGCATCGATGTCGCGCTGGGCGATCACCTGGGCACCGGGTTTCTGCAGCCGCGCCTGCACGCCGGTGAGGCCGCCGAACCACACCAGATCGAGGTTGCCGGTGCGGAAGGCGCTCACCGCGGCGCTGTAGTCGGTCATCGGTACGTACTTCACCGTCACCCCCAGCTGCTGGCTGAGCTCGTTGGCCACCAGCCCGTAGAGCCGGTTCAGCTTCTCGGGGTTCTGGTCGGGGATGGCGCTGATCCGCAGCAGCTTCTGCTGCGCTTCAGCCCGGGCCGGGCCGGGGAGAGGGGAAGGGGTGCGGGCGGGCAGGACCGCCGGCAACACGGCCAGGGAGAGGCCGCACAGCACGGCGGCCCAACGTTCTCGGATGCGCATGGATGGGGGACGTGGAACCCGAAGCGCTCTTCGGGGGTCAGAGGGAGCCCAGGAAACGCGTCAGGCGCTCCAGGCCATCGCCGATCGTGGCAGGAGACGCGGCACAGGACAGGCGGATGCAGCGGTCGTCGCCGAAGGCGGCCCCGGGCACCACCGCCAGCCCCACCTCCTCCAGCAGCCGCTGGCAGAGGGTCATCGAATCGAGCCCATGGGCGCTCACATCCGGAAAGGCGTAGAAGGCGCCCTCGGGGGGCAGCACGGTGAGGCCCGGGATCTCCCGCAGGCCGTCGCTGAGGCGCTGGCGCCGTTCACTGAACTGGGCGGCCATCTCCTGCACGCAGGTGCGCGGCGCCTCGATCGCCGCCAGGGCGCCGTACTGGGCGAAGCTGCACACATTGCTGGTGCTCTGGCTCTGGAGGGCGATCGCCGCCTGCGCCACCGCCCGCGGCCCCGCCAGCCAGCCCACCCGCCAGCCGGTCATGGCCCAGCCCTTGGCGAAGCCGTTCACCACGAAGGTGCGCTCTGCCAGATCCGGTGCCACCGCCCCGAAGCTGTGGTGCTCCTGGCCGGGAGCCAGCAGGAATTCGTAGATCTCATCGCACACCACCGCCACCTGGGGATGGCGGCGCAGCACCTCCGCGATGGCCTCCAGCTCGGCGCGCTGCAGCACGGTGCCGGTGGGGTTGGAGGGACTGTTCAGCACCAGCAGGCGGCTGGCGGGGGTGATCGCCGCCTCCAGCTGGGCGGGGTCGAGGCGGAAGCCGCCGGCCGCGTCGCTGGGGAGCAGCCGCACCGTGGCGCCGGCCAGGTGGGCCAGCTCCGGGTAGCTGAGCCAGTAGGGCGCCGGCAGCAGCACCTCATCGCCCGGGCCCAGCAGCACCTGAAAGAGGTTGTAGAGGGCCTGCTTGCCGCCGTTGGTCACCAGCACCTGCTCGCTGGTGGTGGGGATGCCGTTCTCCTCGCCCAGCTTGGTGGCGATCGCCTGGCGCAGGGCTGGCTCTCCGTCGGCGGGGCCGTAGCGGGTGTGGCCGGCCTCCAGCGCCGCCGCGGCCGCGGCACGGATGAACGACGGCGTGTCGAAATCGGGTTCGCCCGCGCTGAGGCTGCAGATGTCGCGGCCTTCGGAGCGGAATTGCTTGGCCTTGGCGGCGATCGCCAGGGTGAGGGAGGGCTGCAGCGCCTGCGCCCGGGCAGACAGCGTCAACGGGGCCGGCATCGGGGCGGGGGCGCCCACACGGGCGCGGCTTCGGCGGTGGGTTCATCCTGCCTCACGCCCCGCGGGCCCCGGGTTCGGGCGGTCACCAATCGCCACGCCCACCCGCCCACGCCATCCCTCCCGCCTGGCGGAGGATGGCGCTCCCGTTCCCGGTGCCCATGAACCCGGTGTCCCCCTCCGGCGAGGTCCAGCAGCCAGATCTGTTCCAGGCCGGTGCCGGCGGCGATGAGCCGCGGCCGCGGGCCGCCGCTGGGGAGGATCTCGCCGAGCTGGCCGCGGCCTGCGCCGGCTGCCGCCGCTGCGGCCTGGTGCTCGGGCGCCAGCAGGTGGTGGTGAGCCGCGGCAACCCGGCGGCGCGGCTGATGGTGATCGGCGAGGGACCGGGGGCCCAGGAGGACGCCCAGGGGCTGCCCTTCGTGGGGCGGGCCGGCCAGCTGCTCGATCAGATGCTGGCGAGCGTGGGCATCGACTCGAACCGCGATGCCTACATCTGCAATGTGGTGAAGTGCCGCCCGCCGGACAACCGCAAACCCACCGCCGAGGAGATGGCCGCCTGCACCCCCTGGCTGGAGCGGCAGATCCAGCTGGTGGATCCGCCGGTGATCCTGCTGGCGGGCGCCACCGCCCTGGAGGGGGTGCTGGGGGTGAAGGGGGGCATCACCCGCCTACGGGGCCAGTGGCGCCAGGGCAGCGGCGCGGTGCTCGGGGGCCGCTGGCTGCTGCCGATCCTTCACCCCTCCTACCTGCTGCGCAATCCTTCCCGTCAGCAGGGCAGCCCCAAGTGGCTCACCTGGCAGGACCTGCAGGACGTGCGGCGGCGGCTGAACCAGCTCGCGGGCGGCGGCGTGCCGGCCGGGTCTGGGGAGGATCCGTCGCTACCGTCCGGTCTGTGACAGGCTTTGCCCCGTCCGACCTCCCGGCCCCTCGCCATGACCGGCACCCTGGCCCGTCCCGACACCGCCACCGGCTCTCCGGGGGGGCTGCCCGCCGACTGGGCCAGCAACCCCCGCTACGACACGGTGATCCGCCGCCGCAAGACCCGCAGCGTGCGGGTGGGCGACGTGTGGGTGGGCAGCGAGCACCCGGTGGTGGTGCAGTCGATGATCAACGAGGACACCCTCGATATCGAGGGGGCCACTGCCGGCATCCGCCGCCTGCATGAGGCCGGCTGCGAGATCGTGCGGCTCACGGTGCCGAGCCTGGCCCACGCCAAGGCGGTGGGCGAGATCCGCAGGCGCCTGGAAGACAGCTACCGCCCGGTGCCGCTGGTGGCGGACGTGCACCACAACGGCATGAAGATCGCCCTCGAGGTGGCGCAGCACGTCGACAAAGTGCGCATCAACCCGGGCCTCTATGTGTTCGACAAGCCCGATCCGAACCGCACGGAGTTCACCCCCGAGGAGGTGGCGGCGATCGGGGAGCGGATCCAGACCACGCTCGAACCCCTGGTGAGCCTGCTGAAGGAGCAGGACAAGGGTCTGCGCATCGGCGTGAACCACGGCTCCCTGGCGGAGCGGATGCTGTTCACCTACGGCGACACCCCCCTGGGGATGGTGGAGAGCGCCATGGAGTTCATCCACATCTGCGACCGCCTCGATTTCCACAACATCGT
The DNA here is from genome assembly GCA_046081905.1 of Synechococcus sp. Classification (GTDB taxonomy): domain Bacteria; phylum Cyanobacteriota; class Cyanobacteriia; order PCC-6307; family Cyanobiaceae; genus CBW1002. The sequence continues at coordinate 19,823 of JBJTWS010000266.1, forward strand.
GGTGTCGATGAAGGCGTCGCGGGCGCCGGTGATGCTCGCCGCCTACCGGATGATGGCCGACCGCATGGATACCGAGGGTTTCCCCTACCCGCTGCACCTGGGCGTGACCGAAGCCGGCGACGGCGACTACGGGCGCATCAAGAGCACCGCCGGCATCGCCACCCTGCTGGCCGAGGGCCTCGGCGACACGATCCGCGTGTCCCTCACCGAGGCGCCGGAGAAGGAGATCCCGGTCTGTTACGCGATCCTTCAGGCCCTGGGTCTGCGCAAGACCATGGTGGAGTACGTGGCCTGCCCCAGCTGCGGCCGCACCCTGTTCAACCTGGAGGAGGTGCTGCACAAGGTGCGCGCCGCCACCGCCCACCTCACGGGCCTCGACATCGCCGTGATGGGCTGCATCGTGAACGGCCCCGGCGAGATGGCCGACGCCGACTACGGCTACGTGGGCAAGACCCCCGGCACCATCTCCCTCTACCGCGGCCGCGAGGAGATCCGCCGGGTGCCGGAGGCGGAGGGGGTGGAGGCCCTGATCGCCCTGATCAAGGAAGACGGCCGCTGGGTCGACCCCTGAGCGGCTCGGGGGTGGCCGGGCGGGCAGACCGCCCGTGGTGGTGTGGCGATCCGCTGCCTCCGGACCGGCTTCGGGGGCTACGTTGATGGGATCTACTGAGTCCACGGGAGCACGAGCTGATGGCCAAAGGAGGCACCGGCGTCCTGGTGCTGGTCGGCTTGAGTGCCTGCGCCGCCACGGCCGTGATGGCCCGCGAGCTGGTCACGGCCCCCGGCGGCACCCCCCTGGTGAGCGACAGCCCCAAGGAGGTGATGGATCAGGCGTGGCAGATCGTCTTCCGCGACTACCTGGACATCAACGGCAAGTACACGCCCGACCGCTGGCGTGACCTGCGCCGCACCGTGCTGGCCAAGAGCTACGGCAGCCCCAAGGAGGCCTACGAGGCGATCCGGGGCATGCTCGGCACCCTGGATGATCCCTACACCCGCTTCCTGGACCCGCGCGAGTTCAAGGAGATGCAGATCGACACCTCCGGGGAGCTCTCCGGGGTGGGCATCCAGCTGAGCCTCGACAAAGACACCAAGGAACTGGTGGTGGTGAGCCCGATCGACGGCTCCCCCGCCTCCAAGGCGGGCGTGCAGCCCCGGGACGTGATCACCGCCATCGATGGCAAGAGCACCAAGGGGATGAGCACCGAGGATGCGGTGAAGCTGATCCGCGGCCAGGCGGGCACCCGCGTGACCCTCACCCTGCGGCGCAAGGGCCAGACCCTGGAGGTGCCGCTGCAGCGCGAGCGGATCGAACTCCACGCCGTGGACCACCAGATCAACACCACCCCCGACGGGGTGAAGGTGGGCTACATCCGCCTCAAGCAGTTCAACGCCAACGCCACCAAGGACATGCGCCTGGCGGTGCAGGACCTGGAGGGCAAGGGCGTCCAGGGCTATGTGCTGGACCTGCGCAGCAACCCCGGCGGCCTGCTGATGGCCAGCGTGGAGATCGCGCGCCAATGGCTGAACGAGGGCACGATCGTGTCCACCAAGACCCGCGACGGCATCCAGGACGTGAAGCGCGCCACCGGCCGCGCCCTCACGGACAAGCCCCTGGTGGTGCTTGTGAACGAGGGTTCCGCCAGCGCCAGCGAGATCCTCTCCGGTGCCCTGCAGGACAACAAGCGGGCCGTGCTGGTGGGTCAGAAGACCTTCGGCAAGGGGCTGGTGCAGTCGGTGCGGGGGCTCTCGGATGGCTCCGGCATGACGGTGACGATCGCGAAGTACGTCACCCCGAGCGGCCGCGACATCCACAAGCACGGCATCGATCCGGATGTGCAGGCCAAGATGAGCGAGAAGGAGGCCCAGAGCCTCAAGCTCGAGGATCTCGGCACCGGCAAGGACAGCCAGTACCGGGCGGCCGAGTCCACCCTGGTGCGCCGGGTGCGCTCCGCCGGCAGCGTGGACAAGGCCTACCAGCCGGGCAGCGCCAACCTGCCGGCGGCCCTGGGCAGCGCCAATGGCCACCTCTGAGCTCCCCGCCGCCGCCGGCGCAGCCCGCCGCGGCGGCACGGTCCGGGTTGCAACCTGTTGCAGCCTGGTGATGGCGGGCCTCTCTGCCTAGCTTGAAGAGCGACCCCAGCGGGGGCGGCAGCCGGATGAACACGCTCGTCAGCTACTCCAAGGTTCTCGAGATCGTGGGGGATCTGATCCGGGTGGAGGTGCCGCCCGATCCCTCCGGGGCCGGAGGGCCCCGCTTCGGTGATCTGGCGGTGGTGGAAAGCCCTGGTGGTTCCCTCTCGCTGGCCCAGGTGATCGAGCTGCAGAGCACCGTGGTGGCCCTGCAGGTGTTCCGTGGCACCAAGGGCATCTCCACCGCCTCGGCGGTGCGCTTCCTCGGCCATCCGATGCAGGCCACCTATTCCGGCAACATCCTCGGCCGGGTGTTCCGCGGCACCGGCGAGCCGATCGATGGCGGGCCGGATCTCTCCCAGGACCCGAAGGTGGAGATCGGCGGGCCTTCACCGAATCCGGTCTGCCGGATCCAGGCGAGCAAGATGATCCGCACGAATGTGCCGATGATCGATGTGTATAACTGCCTGGTGGAGAGCCAGAAGATTCCGATCTTCTCCGTTTCCGGTGAACCCTTCAACGCCTTCCTCGCCCGGATCGGCATCCAGGCCGATGCCGATGTGGTGGTGTTCGGCGGGCTGGGCCTGGTGTTCGATGATTACTACTCCTTCCGCCAGCGCTTTGAGAACGCCGGGGTGTTCTCCCGCACGGTGATGTTCGTGAACCTGGCCTCCGATCCGATCGTGGAGCGGATGCTCATCCCCGACATGGCCCTGGCGGTGGCGGAGCGCTTCGCCGTGGAGGAGGGCAAGCGGGTGCTGGTGCTGCTCACCGACATGACGGCCTTCGCCGATGCGATCAAGGAGGTGAGCATCGCCATGGATCAGGTGCCCGCCAACCGCGGCTACCCCGGTGATCTCTATTCCCAGCTGGCGCGGCGCTATGAAAAGGCGGCCGATTACGCCAAGGGGGGCTCGGTCACGATCCTCACCGTCACCACCATGCCGGGCGATGACGTGACCCATCCGGTGCCCGACAACACGGGGTACATCACCGAGGGGCAGTTCTATCTGCACGAGGGGGTGATCGATCCCTTCGGGTCCCTCTCGCGGCTCAAGCAGAACGTGATTGGCAAGGTGACCCGGGAAGACCACGGCCAGATCATGAACACCACCATCCGCCTCTATTCCGCGGCGCGGGACGCGGAGCAGAAGCAGGCGATGGCGTTCGAGCTCTCCGACTACGACCGCCAGTTGCTGCAGTTCGGAACCCTGTTCCGGCAGCGGTTCATGGACATCAACGTGGACCTTCCCCTGGAGGCGGCCCTGGACCTGGCCTGGCAGACCCTGGCGGAGTGCTTCGAAGCAAAGGATCTGCTGATGAAGCAATCCCTGATCGACAAGTACTTTCCCCGCAAACCTGAACCCCGCGAGGCCGCACCCGTCCAGCCCGAGCCCGCGCCGGCGGCGGCACCGGCGGAGCCTGCGGCGCCATGAGCCGGCTGCTGCTCACCAAGGCCTCCCTCACCCGGCAGAAGAGCCTGCTGCGCACCTACGGCGACGTGCTGCCCTCCCTCGACCTCAAGCGCCGCCAGCTCGGCGAGGAGCGTGCCCGGGCCCGGGCCGAGCTCCAGCAGGCCCAGGCCCGGGCCGCGGCCCTGCGGCAGGAGATCGGCCGCAGCCTGCCGATGCTCGCCAACGAGGCCATCGACCTCGATGCCCTGGTGCGACTGAAGGCGGCGCCCCTGGAGGAGGAGAACCTGATGGGAACCCGCCTGCCGAAGCTCGGCCCCCTGGCGTTCGAGCTGCAGCCCTACGGCCTGCTCACCAAGCCCTTCTGGGTGGATCGCCTTGTGGATCGGCTGCGCGAGGCGATCGAATGCCGGCTGCGGATCCAGGTGGGCCAGCGCCGGGTGGCCCTGCTCGACCAGGCGGAGCGCACGGTGACGCAGCGCTACAACCTCTTCGAGAAGGTGCTCATTCCCCGCACCCGCAGCATGATCAAGCGGATCTCGATCCACCTGGCCGACGCCGAGCGGGCGGCGGTGGTGAACTCCAAGATCGCCAAGGCCAAGAAGGAGCGGGTGGCGCCATGAGCCGGATCTCGCCATGAGCCAGGTTTCACCATGAGCATCATTCCGCTCGCCCATGTCACCCTGCTGGGCCTCACCGCCCACCTCGACTCCCTGCTGGAGGGGCTGCAGAACCTGGGCTGTGTGCACCTGATCCCCACCCGGGAGGTGCCCGAGGAGAACCTTCCCCGTGAATCGCCCCTGGCGGATCGGGCCCGCCGGGCGCTCCGCTACCTGCAGGATGTGCCCCAGCGGCGCCATGCGGTGAAGGTGGCCGCCGATTTCGACCTCGAGCGGGTGGTGAGCGAGGCCCTCGCCAACCAGCAGCAGCGGCGGGAGGCGCAGGATGAGCTGATCCGGCTGCGGCACCGCCTCGAGGAGCTGGCGCCCTGGGGCGATTTCCTGCTGCCCGACCTCGACGCCCTCGGGGGCCAGCGGCTCTGGTTCTACCGCGTTCCCCACGCCAAGCTGACTGCCTTCCGGCTGGGGCTGGAGCAGGTGGCGGTGGCCTGGCAGCAGGTGTACGCCAGCCACCGCCATGCCTATGTGGTGCTGGTGGCTCCCGAGGAGCCCGACCCCGGCCTGCTGCCGGTGCCCCGCGCCCACCTGGGCTCCAAGTCGGCGGAGGCACTGGAGCAGCAGCTTGACCGGGCCCAGGTGGCCTTCGACGACCTCGAGGCCGAACACCAGGCCCTCAGCCGCTGGGTGTTCCTCCTCTCCCGCCACCTGGCCCGGGCCGACGACCAGAGCACCCTGCAGCAGGCCAGCCGCCGCACCCACGACGACGGCACCCTGGTGCAGGTGGCCGGCTGGATCCCCCGTCCTGCCCTGCCCCGCCTCGAGGCCTTCGCCGCCGAGCAGGGGCTGGCCCTCACGGCCCGCTCGGTGGAGCGGGGGGACGAGCCTCCCACCCTGATGCGCAACCCGGCCCTGCTGGCCACCGGCCAGGACCTGGTGACCTTCTACGAAACCCCCGGCTACCGCGACTGGGACCCCTCGGTTGTGGTGTTTCTCTCGTTCGCGTTCTTCTTCGCGATGATCCTGGCCGATGCGGGCTATGCCCTGGTGCTGGGGGTGCTGCTGGCCATCTCCTGGCGGGGCATGGGCCGGCGCAGCGGCCAGCGCCACTTCCGCACCCTCTCGCTGATCGGCCTGGTGCTGGCGTTCGTGTACGGCGTGCTGGCCGGCAGTTACTTCGGGGTGGAACCGCCCGCGGGGAGCCCGCTGGCGCGGCTGCACCTGCTCGATCTGCAGGATTTCGGCTTCATGATGAAGCTCTCGATCCTGGTGGGCTGCCTCCACCTGCTGATCGCCAACCTGGTGGTGGCCCTGCGGGCCGTGACGCTGGCGGAGCGGGCCCGGCCCCTGGGCTGGATCACGATCCTGTTCGGTGGGCTCAGCCTCTACCTGGGCGCCGGTTCCGCCCTCTGGTTCCACCTGGGCATCGGCGGCCTGGTGGGCGGCGCGGTCACGATCCTGCTGCTCTCGAGCGAGCGATCCCTGGATTCCCCCGCGGACCTGCTGCTGCGCCTGGTGGATGGGGTCACCTCCCTGGCGGGGCTCTCGAAGCTGTTCGGCGATGTGATGAGCTACCTCCGCCTCTTTGCCCTGGGGCTGGCCAGTGCCTCGCTGGCGATCACCTTCAACCAGCTCGCGAGCCAGGTGGTGCATTCCGAGGTGCCACTGGCGATTCCGATCGCCCTGCTGATCCTGGTGCTGGGGCATGGGATCAACATCCTGCTGGGAATCATCAGCGGCTTTGTGCATGGCCTCCGGCTGAATTTCATTGAGTTCTTCAACTGGAGCCTTTCCGACGAGGGCTACCCCTTCCATCCTTTCCATAGACGGCCGGCGGCCCCATGACAGATCCCCAGACCCTGCAGGTGCTCGGCTGGATCGGCATCTATGCGCCCGTGTCACTCTCGGTGATCGGCGCCTCGATCGGCTGCACCCTGGCGGGCCAGGCGGCCATCGGCGCCATGATGGAACTGAACGGGGGCTACGGCCGCTTCGTGGGTCTTTCGGCCCTGCCCTCCTCGATGTCGATCTACGGCATCGTGGTGATGTTCATCCTCAACCGTCCGGTCACGGCGGCCACGGCCGGCGGGCTTTTCGGGGTGGGCGTGCTCTCCGGGGCTGCCTTCCTGCTGGCGGGCCTCTACCAGGGCCTCTGCTGCGCCTCCGCCATCCAGGGCTCCAAGAGCAAGCCCGAGATCTTCGGTCTGGCGCTGGCGCCCGCCGCGATCGTGGAGGGCTTCGCCGTCTTCGCCTTCGTCTTTGCCCTGGTGGCCGCCGGGGGCATTCCCCGCTGACGGGCCGCCAGCGCTGCCCTGAACCCTCTGCCCTGCCCGTCCGGAGGATTGATTCCGTGTCCAGCTCCCGCCGTTCCCGCCGCGATACGCCCCTGCAGGTGTCCTCCGGTGTGGAGGATCTGATCGCCCGCCTCCGCCAGGAGGGGGTGGACGCGGGCCGCGCCGAGGCGGAGCGGCTCGTGAGCGAGGCCAAGGCCCAGGCGGAGGCCCTGGTGAAGGATGCCGAAGCCCGGGCCAGCCAGCTGGTGGCCGAGGCGCACCACAGCGCCGATGGTCTGCGGCAGGCGGGCCAGCAGGCCCTCGAACTGGCCTTCCGCGACACGGTGATTGCCCTGCGCAGCCAGCTCTCCCAGAGCTTTGCCGGGGAGGTGCAGCGGCTGGTGCGGGAGGAGGAGCAGAAGCAGGAACTACTGGAGCGGATGGTGCTCGAGGTGGTGGGGCGGGTGCGCCCCACGGTGGACGCCGCCCAGCAGGTGGAGGTGCTGCTGCCCGGCCAGGTGGCGGGTCTCGAGGAGCTCAGCCGCAATCCCGAGGAGCTCGAGAACGGCATCCTCACCCGCTTCGTGCGACTGGTGTCGCGGCAGATGCTGCGGGAGGGGGTGGAGTTTGGCCTCTCCGGCGAGAACGGCGCCGGCCTGCGCCTGAAGCTGGTGGACCGCGACATCGTGCTCGACCTGAGCGATCAGGCCGTGGCGGCGGTGATCCTGGCCCATCTGCAGCCCCGCTTCCGGGCCCTGCTCGAAGGCGTGGTGAAGTGAGCCATGGCACCGAAGTACGTCGCCCTGATGGCCAGCCTGCCGCCGATCGGGCCCCTGTTCGAGACCAGCCAGACCCCGATCTCGCGGCTGCGGCTGGAGGCTCGCCTGGCCCTGCTCGATCCCACGGACACCGCCACCTTGAAGGCCATCACCGGGGTGATCACCTGGGCCGAGCAGCCCCCGGACCGCAGCGATCCGGATTTTCTCGCCGCCGCTGACGCCCTGCTGGCGCAATTGCGGGATCCCCAGCTGCGCCGGATCGTGGCCCACCGGCTGGAGCTGCGCACGGTGGTGGTGGCCCTGCGGCGCCGGCACCGGGGCGAAACCTCCCCGCCGGAGGGCACCCCCTGGGGCTGGGGGCAGTGGGTGCAGCCTATCGAGCGCCACTGGAGCGATCCCCTCTTCCGCCTCGGCGCGGCGCTGCCCTGGCTGGCCCAGGCGCGCGACCTGCTCGAAGGAGGCGATGCGGTGGGGCTCGAGCGGCTGCAGTTCACCCTCACCTGGCGCATGCTCGACGCCCTCAGCGCCGGCCACAGCTTCGATTTCCTGGCCGTGGTGGTGTACCTGATGCGCTGGAGCATGGTGGCCCGCTGGTCCTGCTATCAGGTGGAAGCCGCGCAGACCCGCTTCGACGCCCTGGTGGAGAAGGCGCTGCAGTCGCTGGCGCCCTCCTCCTCCTCTCCCCTTGCCGCCGCGATCTGGAGCTGACCATGGCCGACGCCTTTCAACCCGCCCACGTGGTGGCCGTTCAGGAGGACCTGGTCACCATTGCGATGGCGGACAGCTCCCCCCAGCCGCTGCGCAAGAACGAGGTGATCTACATCTGTCTGCGCACCGGGGCCGCAGAGCGGCCGGTGAAGCTCAAGGCGGAGGTGCTGCGGGTGCGGGGCCGCCAGGCCGATGCCCAGGTGTTCGAGAGCACCCGGGGCGTGTCGATCGGTGATCCCGTGGAGCAGAGCGGCGAACTGCTCTCGGTGACGCTCGGGCCCGGGCTGCTGGGGCAGGTGTACGACGGGCTCCAGAATCCCCTGGCGGGTCTGGCGGCGGGCTTCGGCACCTTTCTGCCCCGGGGCGTGACGCTGCCGGCCCTCGATCAGAACCGCAAGTGGTCGTTCCAGCCCACGGTGCAGATCGGCGCCACCCTGCGGGCCGGCGATCCGATCGGCACCGTGCAGGAGGGGCGCTACGCCCACAAGATCATGGTGCCCTTCGACCAGCCGGGGGAGGTGACACTGCAGTGGATCCAGCAGGGCAGCTTCACGGTGGACACCGCCGTGGCCCGGATCGCCGATGCCCAGGGCCACACCCGCTCCCTCACCCTCTGCCAGGAGTGGCCGGTGCGGGTGCCCCTGCCCCAGGGGCTGCTGGAACGGCGGCTGTGTGAGCGGCTCTATCCGCAGGAGCCGATGATCACCACCCAGCGGATCGTGGACACCTTCCTGCCGATCGCCCGGGGCGGCACCGGCTGCATCCCGGGGCCGTTCGGGGCGGGCAAGACGATCCTGCAGAGCCTGATCTCGCGCCACTCCGATGTGGACATCGTGCTGGTGGTGGCCTGCGGCGAGCGGGCCGGCGAGGTGGTGGAAACCATCACGGAGTTCCCCAAGCTCACCGACCCCAAGACCGGCGGGTCGCTGATGGATCGCACGATCATCCTCTGCAACACCTCCTCGATGCCGGTGGCGGCGCGGGAGGCTTCGATCTACACGGGCCTCACCCTGGGGGAGTACTACCGCCAGATGGGCTACAACGTGCTGCTGATTGCCGATTCCACCTCCCGCTGGGCCCAGGCGATGCGGGAGACCTCCGGCCGGCTGGAGGAGATTCCGGGGGAAGAGGCCTTCCCCGCCTACCTCGATTCCTCGATCAAGGGGGTGTACGAGCGGGCCGGCATCCTGCGCACCAACGACGGCAGCACCGGCAGTCTCACGATGATCGGCACCGTGTCACCGGCGGGGGGCAACTTCGAGGAACCCGTGACCCAGTCGACCCTGAGCACTGTGAAGATGTTCCTGGGGCTCAGTGCCGAGCGGGCCTACAAGCGCTTCTACCCGGCGGTGGACATTCTGCTGTCGTGGTCGCGCTATTTCGAGCAGCTCAACGACTGGTACCGCGACCACATCGGCCCCGACTGGATTCCGCGGGTGCAGGCCCTGGGCCAGCTGCTGCGCGACGGGGATCGCGTGGCGCAGATGATCCAGGTGACCGGCGAAGACGGCGTGACCCTCGAAGACTTCGTGCTCTATCAGAAGGCCGTGTTCGTGGACATGGTGTATCTCCAGCAGGACGCCTTCGATCCGGTGGATGCGAGTGTGCCGCTGCCCCGGCAGAAGGAATCGCTGGAGCTGGTGGCTTCTCTGGTGAACCGCACCTCCACTTTCGCGGACAAGACGGCCGCCCGCGACTACTTCACCCGCCTCACCGGCCTCTACCGCAACCTCAACTACGCCCCCACCGGCTCCCCCACCTACACCCAGTACCTGGGGCAGATCCAGGCCCTGGCCACCGCCAGCCGCAGCTGAGCAGCAAGCCGCCGCTGAGCAGGCGGCCGCGCACGGCGCTTCAGACGAGGCTGCCGCCGCCGGGAGCCTCCTCGGCCAGCAGCCCGGTGCGGTCTTCCGTGCCGAAGATCTGGCGGTAGGCCGCGGTGCCGATGCAGGCCACCACGGGGATGGCCACGAACACCCCCACGAAGCAGGCCAGCAGGCCGAGGAGCAGCACTCCGGCCTCCACCAGCCCCAGCAGGAATACCTGTCCCCACTGGGGATCCACCACACGGCGGCCCCGCTGGATCGCCTCGATCGGGCCGCTGCCCTCCAGCAGGCTCACCTGGGTGAGGAACTTCTGGGTCACCGCCAGGTAGACGAGCACCCCCAGCAGGGCCACCAGGGGAAGGGCCACCAGCAGCTGGGTCAGCTGGTAGGCCCCCACCGCCAGCAGGGCGGCCACGATCCCGATCGCCAGCACCAGCACCGCCAGCACGAAGCCGTTGCGCAGCAGCCGCCAGATCGCGGCGCCGTCCCACCGCACGAAGGTGGCGAAGCTGGGGTTGCCGCCCTCCAGGGCGCTCCAGGAGCCCCGCACGAGGGCGACGCTGCCCCAGAGGCTCACCACCATGCCGGCGAGGCTGGCCGCCAGGGCCACCAGGGCCAGGCCCGGGTTGGTGATCTCGCCCCCTTCGCTGAGGCCGAGGTTCTGCAGGCTGCTGCAGAGGCCGTTCATCACCGTGAGCAGCAGGGTGAAGCCCACGAACACCCAGGGGGTGCGGCTGAAGGCCCTCCATCCCTCCCCCACCGCCTCCAGCACCTGCAGACGGGGAGGCTCGGAGGAGAAACTCTCGACCATGGCGAAAGGAGCGGGGCGGCGGCGCGTGCCCGCAGGCTAGGGAGACCCTCCGGCCCTGGCCAGTGGCTGGCAGTCCCGCTGGTCAGGCCAGCTGCTCAGGGCCGCTCGGCATGGACGTAGTCGAGGAAGGTGAGGCAGGGCAGCAGCCAGCGGCGGATCCCGAGTTCCAGCAGCACCCCCGCCGCCAGCAGCGGCAGAAGCCAGCCCAGCCAGGCCCCCCGCTGCTCCTCCGGCAGCAGGAGCAGAGCCAGCAGGATCGCGGCCAGGGCCACCCCCAGCCCGGCCTCGAGACGCTGGGCGGTGTTGAGGGCGCCGCGGCAGCTGGCGCAGTGGCGGGTGTGCTGGCTGGCCCGGTCCAGCAGCCGGCGCCGCTCCTGCGGACCCGGGGGCGGTGCCGCCGGTGGCTCCGCCGGCCAGGGCAGGGTGTCGTGGCGATCGAGCCAGTGGCGGAAGGCCAGCACCAGCCGATCCGAGCGGGTGGGCAGGCGGAAGGCCCGCCGCCATCCCCCGGGCGCGGCGGCCAGCTCCCTTTCCTGTTGATGCAGCAGCACCAGGTCGCCGTCGATCACGGCGTTGCGGTTGGTGCTGTGATCCCACCAGCGCGGCAGCCAGCGCACCTGCCAGCGGGCGAAGTTGCGCGGGAACTGGGCCACGATCCGGGAGCGGCCGGGGCCCACCGGCAGGCAGTAGGTGACCAGCCCCAGGTGGCGGCCGCCCGGCAGGTCGATCTCGTACTCCAGCCGGCAGGGGGGCTCGAAGACGATGCGGGTGGTCATCACCGGGCCCTCCACCTGCGCCACCAGCCGATCGGGGCCCTCCTCCACCAGGTCCAGGGGCAGGGGGCCGGCCCGGCGCCGGTCCCCCTGGATGCCGTGGTGGGCGAAGGGCACGTGGGCCGGATCGCAGACGTTCTCCACCAGGGTGCGCCAGTCGTAGGGGAGATCCCGCACGAAGGAGCTCCAGGCGTAGCCGGCGACCGCATCCACCCGGCCGGAGAGCGGCAGGGGCTGCCCATCGGCGCGGGCGGCACTGGCGAGATCGGGCCACACCCACAGCAACCCCTGGGCCGCACGGCAGGGCAGGGTGGTGGCGCAGAGGTGGTGGGAGCGCCCCTCCAGCCGCTGGGCGCGATCGGCCTGGGGCACCCGGCGGCAGTGGCCTTCGCCGTCGAACTGCCAGCCGTGGTAGGCGCACTCCAGCCGGCCGCTGTCCGGGTCGATCCGTCCCTCACTCAGGGGGGCGAGGCGGTGGGGGCAGCGGTCGAGCAGCACGCGGAAGCCTTCCTCGCCGGGCGGTTTCCAGATCACCAGCTGCCGGCCCAGCAGTTCCGCGGCCGTGGGCCGGGCGGTGTCGAGATCCTCCAGCGGCAGCAGGGGGTACCAGTGCGGCGCGAAGGCGAAGGCCGGCGGCATGGGGAGGCTGGGGCGAGGGGGCTATGGCTGAATCCTGAAACAAATGTGAAGAGCGCGGGCGCCGGATGGCGCGCCTGTGGCACCGTAAAAATTGTCACAGCACGGGCTTCAGCTTTTCTTCGCTTTCCGCCCAGTACGCCGCGCCCGGGTGCGCCGCGCCCCGCTGGGGCTTTCCAGTTCCGCCCCCTCCCCTCCCCCTAGCCGCTCCCAGGAGTCTTGTCCATGGATTTCCCCCAGCCTCCCGCCCCCGTCGCCCTGGTGATGCCCGCCTCCTGTGCCGCGCTGGAGCGCACGGCTTCCCCCTCGGCCTTCCGCTCCTGTTCGATGGCCCTGGCCCTGCGGGACCGGCTCGAGGTGCTGCGGGCCCAGCTGGCCGAGCAGGTGCAGACCCTTCCGCTGGGCAATGAGAGCTGGCTCGACATGGAGCGGGAACTGCGGGCCGCCGAGGCGGCCATGGCCCACCTGGGCGGTCTGCGCTGGATCTGATCGGTCCGATCTCATCCGCCCGAGCGGACCCGCTGCTCAGCCGCCGCTCCGGCGGCGCAGGCGCACCGGTGAGGCCCCCGCCGTGAGCCCCCGCCGCACCGGGTGGGGGGCCGTGGGATCGGCCAGTTCCAGGGACGCCTGCCGCAGGATGCGGCTGAGCACCACCTTCATCTCGTACTGGGCGAAGGCCATCCCGATGCAGCGGCGGCTGCCGCCGCCGAAGGGCAGAAACTCCCAGGCGCTGTAGCTCCGCTCGAGGAACCGCTCCGGCCGGAAGCTCTCCGGGTCGGGATACACCTCCGCCCGGCGGTGGGCCAGGAAGATGCAGCCCATCACCAGGCTGCCGGGCGCCAGGGCGCATCCGGCCAGGGTCACGGGCCGGCGCACCACCCGGGGGAAGGTGAGCATGCCCACCGGATAGATGCGCAGGGTCTCGTTGCACACGGCGGAGAGGTAGGGCAGCGAGAGCACGGCGGTGTGGTCCGCGTGCTCGGGAAGGCCCTGCAGCTCCTGCGCCAGCCGCTGGTGGATCGCCCCGTCGCGGTGGATCCAGGAGAGCGCCCAGGTGAGGGCCGTGGCGGTGGTCTCGTGGCCAGCCACCAGCAGGGTCATCAGCTCATCGCGCAGCTCCTGGTCCGTCATCGGCTGGCCCTCCTCATCGCGGGCGGCCAGCAGCAACGAGAGGATGTCGGTGCCGCCCTCCTCCGGCGGACGGCGGCGTCGCTCCGCGATCTCCTCATGCAGCAGGGCATCGATCGCGGCCCGCTGGCGCAGGAAGGAGCCCCAGGGGCTGGCGCCCCCCAGATCGAGGCGCAGAAAGGGGAAATAGAGCAGGCTCACGCTCAGCGGACCGCTCATCCGATCCAGCAGGGAGGCGAGCAGCCCCTCGAGGCGGAGGTAGCGCTCCCCCTCGGTGAGGCCGAACACGGTGGAAAGGATCACCCGCATCGAGATCGTCTGCATCGACTTCTGCACCGAGAAGGGCTGCCGCTCCGGCCAGCTCGCGATCACCGCATCGCTGATCGCGGCGATGGTGTTGCCGTAGGAGCGCATCCGCTCGCCGTGGAAGGGCGGCATCAGCAGGCGCCGCATCCGCCGGTGTCGCTCGTCGCTGATGCCGATCACCGATTCGGTGCCCAGAAACGGCTCGAACAGGGCGTTCAGCTCCCCCGGGGCATCGAACAGCTCGCCTTCGTCGTTGCTGAGCAGGGTGCGCAGATCCTCCGGGGCGCTGAGGAACACGATCGGCTGGCCGCCGCTGCCGAGGCGGGCCGTGAAGGCATCGCCATGGCGTTCCGCTGCAGCGCGCATGTAGGCGAAGGGTGAGCGGATCCAGCGGATCGTCTGCAGGGCCCAGGGGGTCTCCGGTCCGGGCGGCAGGCAGGGGAGCGGAGCGTCGGCGCGGACGGGCGTCTGGAGAGGGGACACGTCGGGCTCCGGCTGGGGGGATTCTGGCGCGGCCGTTCGGGGGGCTGGCACGCCGGTGCGGCCGCGCCAGCCTGGAGACTGCCGCCACCTCCGCTGTCGATGGTTTCCCCTCCTCCCGCGGCCAGCGCCGCGGCCTCCTGGGAGGGCCCCTGGAGCGCGCCGCTGCCCCTCGCCCCCGGCGGGCTGCCCCTGTACCAGCGCCGCTGGCGGGGCGCCGATTCCCCCCGGGCCGCGGCGGTGCTCGTGCATGGCCTTGGCGGCCACAGCGGCCTGTTCGAGCCGCTGGCCGCCGCCCTGGTGGCCCAGGGGCTCTGGGTGTTCGCCTTCGATCTGCCGGGCCATGGCCGCTCCGCCGGCGCCCGCGGGGTGCTGCGCTCCTGGAGCGACTACCGCCTCTGCCTGCAGCAATTCCTGGCCACCCAGCTGCCGCCGGCTGCCGTGGAGCTGCCCCTGCTGCTGCTGGGCCACAGCATGGGCGGCACGGTGGTGCTCGAGGCCCTGCTCGCCGATGCGCCGCCTGGCGAGGGGGTGCGTGCCTCGCCGCTCGGGCGGCGGCTGGCGGGGGTGGTGCTCTCCAATCCCGCCCTCTCCCTCGACGGGGTGGCCCCCTGGCGGCGGCGCTGCGGCCAGCTGCTCTCGCGCCTCTGGCCCTCCTTCACCCTCGAGACGGGCCTGCCGCTGGCCCTGGCCTGCCGGGATCCGGAGCGGCTGGAGGCCTACCGCCTCGATCCCTGGCGCCACGGCCGTGGCTCGGCGCGGCTGGCCACGGAGCTGGAGGCGGTGTGCCGGCGGCTGCAGGCGGCGGCACACCGCTTCGATCTGCCCCTGCTGCTGCTGCAGAGCGGCGCCGATGCCGTGACCCCTCCGGCGGCGGCGGAGCGTTTCTTCGCGGCCCTGCCGCCGGGGGCCTCCACCTGGCACGGCTATCCGGACAGCCTGCACGAGCTGTTCGACGACCTCGACCGCCAGCAGGTGCTGGCGGATCTGGCCCTCTGGATCCAACCCCTGCTGCCGCCATGGCCTACCGCCCCGGCCTCGACCCCATCCCGCCCCGCTTCTCCCCCTGGATCCTGAGGGCGGTGCAGGGGCTGCTGCCCCTGCTCTGCTGGTTTCGCTGCTTCCCCTGGCTGCCGGCCGGTCTGCGGGGCTTCGAGCTGGTGGAGGGGGAGCGGCTGCTGGAGGCCTGGCGGGCCTTTGGGCGGGGGGAGCTTCGCCTGATCCTCGCCTTCCGCCACGGCGAGGTGGACGACCCCCTGGCGGGGCTCTGGCTGCTCTCCCGCGGCCTTCCCCGCCTTGCGGGGCGCCTGGGTCAGCCGCCGCTGCCCCACCTGCACGTGCACTTCTTATACGACCGCGGCATGACCCTCTGGGGCGGCGCGGCCCTGGGGTGGGTGCTCTCGCGCCTTGGGGGCGTATCCCTGCGGCGGGGCCGCCGGCCCGACTGGACCGCCCTGCGCCAGAGCCGGCGGCTGGTTCTCGAGGGCCGCTTCCCCTTCGCGGTGGCGCCGGAGGGGGCCACCAACGGCCATGGCGAGCGGATCGGGCCGCTCGAGCCCGGGGTGGCCCAGCTGGGGCTCTGGTGCGTGCACGATCTGCTGCGGCAGGGCCGGCCGGAGGCGGTGTGGATCGTGCCGATCGGTCTGCAGTACCACTACCCCACGGCCCCCTGGGGCCGGCTGGAGCGGCTGCTGGCACGGCTGGAGCGGCAGGCGGGACTCGCGCCGCCGCCGCTGTGCGACCCGGGGCGCGGCCCGGATGCGGACGGGCATCCCGGCCGCGCCCTCTATCCCCGGCTGCTGGCCCTGGGGGAGCGGCTGCTGCAGCGGCTGGAGGCCTTCTATGGCGCCCTCGGCGGCGCCCCTGCGTCCGCCCTCCTGTCCGCAGAGGGGACCCTGGGGGAGCGGATCGTCGCCCTGCTGGATCGGGCCCTGGCGGCGGCGGAAGTGCGCTTCGGCCTTCCGGCGGCCGGCACCCCGGTAGACCGCTGCCGCCGGCTGGAGGAGCAGGCCTGGCAGCGGCTGCACCGCAGCGATCTGCCCCCTCGCCAGCGGCTCTGCCCCCTCGATCGCGCCCTGGCCGACTGGCTGGCCCGGGAGGCCGCCCTGGCGCTGCTCCACCTGCGGCTGGCGGAGGGCTTCGTGGCGGTATCCGGCGACTACGTGGCCCGCCGGCCCAGCTTCGAGCGCTTCGCCGAAACCCTGCTGCTGCTGGAGGAGGCGCTGCAGAAACTGGCGGGGGTGCGCCCGGTGCATCGCTCCTGGCTGGGGCCGCGGCGGGTGCGGATCAGCGTGGCCGCGCCGCTGCCGCTGCGCCATGGCGGCGCGCCGGAACCCACGGGCCTGGCCCGCGGCCCCGGGGCCCAGGCCCGCCTCACCGAGGCGATCGCCCAGGCCCTCCACGGAACCCTCGTGTAGGGGCGGCTCCCGAGGTGGCTCCGTGTCCGCCGGCCTGGCGAGAATCCCCCGGCCTGCCAACGCCGCCATGGGTCTTCCTCCGCTTCCCTCCCTCGTCACCCTGCTCGCCCTAGTGCTCTATCAGGCCACCACCATTCAGGTGGGGCGCGCCCGCTTCGAGCACAAGGTGAAACCCCCCGCCACCACAGGACCGGAGGGCTTCGAGCGGGCCCTGCGGGTGCAGCTGAACACCCTCGAGCAACTGGTGTTCTTCCTGCCGGCCTTCTGGCTGGCGGTGGGCTTCGGCCCCGTGGGGGCGGCCTGCGCGCTGGGCTTTGTGTGGGTGGGGGCCCGGGTTGCCTACGCGGTGGGCTATTGGCAGGCGCCGGAGAAGCGGGGGCCCGGTTTCGGCATCGCGCTGCTAAGCAGTGTGGCGCTGCTGGTGATGGCCTTCGTGGGGGTGGTGGGGCAGCTGGGCTGAGCCGGCCGGGAGAGGCGCTGCTGCCGTGGGCGGCTCAGGCCTGCGGCTCCAGCAGGCCATAGGGGCCGTAGCGGCGCTGCAGCTTCAGCCGCCGGCCGGCTTCCGGTTCCCAGATCAGGGCCACCTGCTGGGTGAGATCCCCGTCCTGCTGCCAGGTGGCTGCGAACCAGAGGCCCGGCTCCACCGACCAGCGGCTGAAGGAGTGGCCGCTGGGCAGCTGCTGCCTGCTGGGGGCAGGGAGTGCCACGGGAGCCGCTGGGGCAGGGTCTTCCCGGCCGGGGCGGGCTTCCCACACCAGCACCAGGGATTCCAGGCGCTCCGGCGTGAGCCGCACCACGGCCCGGCGGCGCCGTTCGCCCCACACCAGCGAGAGTTCGGCCACCCAGCTCCAGGCGCCGATCCGATCCGGTCCGAGGCTCCAGTGGCCCTCGGCGGAAATCTGCATCTCCGCGGGCGGCTCCCGGAAGCTCATCGCGCGGCTGGTGCCGGCGCTGGCGTTAGTGAGGCAGGCCTCGATCACCGGGGGCTCGGCTTCCACCGGCTCTTGCGGGAGCTCCTGCACCAGCAGGTCGTGGGGGAAGCGGCCCGCTTCGCGGCCCTCGCCATCGAGCCGCACGAAGCTGCCCTGCCAGCGGCCGGCGTTGGCGGCCAGCAACCAGCGGCGCCGCTCGGAACCGCTGGTGCCGGCTGCGCTAGGGGCCGCGGTGGAGGGGACGGGGCCGGAAACCGGGGTCATTGGCAACGAACGGGCAGACGCCAAGGGGGACGGGCGCGGCAACGGCCGCCAGAATCGGGACTTCCGTGATCGGCAGGCCTGCGGTCTGCCCCGCGCCGATGTGGCAACAGAAGCCCTGGTGGTGCCAGCCCTGGTCGATCGTGCTCACCGGCCTGGCGGTGGTGGGCGGCAGCTGGTGGCTGCTGCGCCTCTGGTGGGTGAGCGCGCCGCTGGCGGCGGCGGTGCTGCTCTGGTGGTGGCTCTTTCTGGTGCTGGCCCCGGCGGCCTACCGGGCTGCGGAGCAGCCGGGGGCGGATGGGGGGCAGCCGTGAGCCGGGCCGGCCTCAGGCCACCGGCTGCATCAGACCGCCGCCGTGGTTGTCGTCGTCGTCGTTGTTCTCCTTGTCGCCCTGGACGAAGGCATAGAGGCCGAGGGCCAGCACGCTGACCAGGGCGGAGACGAGGCCATAGCCGCCCTGCAGCCCCATGCCCATGTCAACGACTTCACCCATGACGGCCCTGGTAGAGATTGTGAGAATCGTAACGTTGTTTTGCGGAGAGCGGCCGGCCCGCCGCCGCCGGGGGGCCCTGTGAAGCTCCTGCCGCACGATCTCCAGGTCCTGGCGGTGGGGTTCGCCCTGGTGCTCTCCGCCAGGATTCCGGCAGTTCTGCCCTGGCTGCCGCTGCCGGTGGGGGTGCTCGAACTGCTGCTGGGCGTGGCGATCGGTCCCCAGGGGCTGCAGCTGGCCCACGTGGGGCCCTTTCTCACCACGGCTTCCGCCTTCGGGCTGGGAACCCTCTTTCTGATGGCGGGTCTGGAGATCGATCCCGCCCTCCTGCGCGACCGGCCCCGCCACCGGCTCTGGACCCCGTGGATCGGCTCCGCCGCCCTCGCCTTCCTGGTGGCTCTGGGCCTTCTGGCCTTCGAGGGCTTCAGCAGCCCTCCGATCGTGGCCCTCGCCCTCACCACCACGGCGATGGGCATCCTCGTGCCGGTGCTTCGGGATCGCAGCTCCCTTCCGGATGGCTATGCCCAGGCCCTGCTCCGGGTGGCCACCATCGGGGAGGTGATGCCCACCGTGCTGTTCACCCTGCTGCTCGCCGGTCACCGGGCGCCCCGCGAAGCGGCCATCCTGCTGGCCTTCGCCGGGGCGTCGCTGCTGGTGTTCCTGCTGGTGCAGCGGTATCAGCACCGCTGGCAGGACCTGATCGAGCACTCGATGCACCGCTCCAGCCAGTTGCCCACCCGCCTGGTGGTGGCCTGCCTCTGTCTGATGGTGGTGCTCAACAACGTGGTGCAGATCAACCTCGCCCTGGGCGGCCTGGTGATCGGCCTGCTGGTGCGCGAAGGCATGGCCTCGCCCCATCGCCTCCGCATCGGTGAGCGGCTCGATGGCCTCGGGCACGGCTTCTTCATCCCCCTGTTCTTTCTGGTGTCGGGCATGGAGCTCGATTTCCGTGCCCTGCTGCCCTCGCCGCTGCTGTGGGCCCTGGTGCCGCTGCTGGCCGCCGCCATGCTGCTGGTGCGGGGGCTTCCCGTGTGGTTGCTGCACCGGCGGGATCTGGCGCCCCGGCCCCGTCTGGCCCTCGCCTTCGACAGCGCCACCCAGCTCCCTCTGGTGGTGGCGATCGCCGTGATGGCGCGGCGCGCCGGCCTGCTCTCCGCTCCCGCCGCCACTGTGCTGGTGGCGGCGGCCCTGCTCACCGTGCTGCTCTTTCCCGCCGCCGCCTCCCTGCTGCTGCGGGGCTGCCGATCGACGGCCGCCGCCGGGCTCACACCTGCAGCACCGCCTCGTTCTGCGCCGTGAGCTGCCCGGCCCGCTGGGTGTCGGTGAGGCCATCGGCGCCGGGGATCTGCTCGGCCATCTGCTGCAGCCAGCCCATCAGCTCCTCCACCTGCCGCTCCATCGGCAGGACCCCCAGGCCCCGGGCCAGCACCTTGGCGGTGCTGCCGGATCCGGCCTGATACACCAGTCGCCCATGCAGGTGCTGGGGCAAACCCTGGCGCAGTAGCCGGAAGGCCGGCTCCTCCATCGGGGTTTCCAGGGCGATGTTGGGTTTCTCCGGCTTGATGCGGGAGAAGCCGCAGCGCCTGGCCAGCAGCTTCAGCTCCATCAGCTGCAGCAGCGACTGCACCGGCGCCGGTAGCGCTCCGTAGCGGTCGACCCAGCCGGCCGCCAGCTCCAGCAGGGAGTCCCTGCCGCCGCAGTCGGCCGCGGCGCGGTAGGCGGCCATATTCTCGTCGTTGTCGGTGATCCAGTCGCCGGGGATGAAGGCGGTGATCGGCAGTTCGATCTGGGTGTCGTCCACCTTCGGGATGTCCTGGCCCTGGATCTCGGCGAGGCACTCCTGCAGCATCTCCATGTAGAGGTCGAAGCCGATGGGTTCCATCTGGCCGCTCTGCGCCACCCCCAGCAGGTTGCCCACGCCGCGGATCTCCATGTCGCGCATGGCCAGCTGGTAGCCGCTGCCCAGCTGGGCGAACTCCTGGATCGCCCGCAGCCGCTGCCGCGCCGCCTCGCTC
>JBJTWS010000267.1:0-6055 GCA_046081905.1 Synechococcus sp.
GCGCCAGCCCAGGGCCATCACGGTGGTGGGCAGGGCCCAGGGCAGCAGGGTGAGGCTGCGCACCACCCCCCGCCCCGGCCAGGAGCCGTGCAGCAGCAGGGCGATCGCCAGGCCCAGCCCCAGCTCCAGCCCCACCGAGACCCCCGCGAAGCGCAGGGTCTGGCCCGCGTCCTGCCAGAAGCGGCCATCCCCGAGCAGCCGTTGCCAGTTGGCGGGCCCCACCGGCACGGGCCGCAGCCCCGTGAACACCGACTGGGCCTGCAGGCTCAGGGCGGCGTAGTGCAGCAGCGGCCACACGAACACCGCCAGCAGCAGGGCCAGGGCCGGGGCCATCAGCGCCAGGGTGAGCAGGGCGGAGCGCCAGCGGGCCCTCATCGCCGGGCCTCCGCGCCGCTGGCGACCAGCAGCTGCTGGCTGGCGGCCGCAGCAGCTTCCATCGCCGAGGCCGGCGGGACCTCCCCGGTGATGGCGCCGCTGAGGCGGCGCTGCAGGATGTCGCTGAGCTGGGCGTAGGCCGGGGTGATGGGCCGCAGCGCCGCCTGCTCCAGGGCCCGGCGCTGCTCCGGCAGGGTGGGGGAGGCCGCCAGCAGTTCGGGGTCATCGAAGAGGACCTCCAGGGTGGGGGTGTTTCCCCAGTCGCGCACCAGGGAGCGCTGGCTCTCCTCCCCCGTGAGCGCCCGCAGCACCGCCACCGCCTCGTTGGGGTGGCGGGTGCCCTGCAGCACCGACAGCCCCCAGCTGCCCTGGGTGGCGGCGGGACTCCGGCCCGGCTCCGCCACCATGGTGGTGATCCCCACCTTGCCGGCCACCGCACTGCCGGGCTGGCGCAGCTCATGCCAGGCGTAGGGCCAGTTGCGCATGAAGGCCGCCTCCCCGGCGGCAAAGGCCTGGAGCGTTTCCGGCTCGGCGAAGTTGGCCACGGCCGGCGGGCTGATGCCATCGGCCACGAGTTGCCGCATCCAGGCGGCGGCGGCCGCCGCCTGCGGCGTATCCAGCCCAAGCCCGGGGCCCACCTCCGGCCCCCAGTTCCCCCCGAAGCCCCGCAGCACCTCCAGGAAGTTGCAGATCAACCCCTCGTACTGGCGGCCCTGCCACACAAAGCCCCAGCGCACCCGGCCCTGCTGCTGCAGCTGCAGGGAGATCCCCACCAGCTCGCTGGGGGTGCGGGGCGGGGCCGCCATCAGATCCGTGCGCCAGTAGAGCAGGCCCATCGAGGCCACCATCGGCACCCGCCAGAGGTGGCCGTCGATCCAGTTGCCCACCCGCGCGCCGGACACCACCCCCGCCAGGGGATCCTCCAGCCGGCCCTCGAGGGGCAGCAACCAGCCGGCGGCGGCGTACTTGGCCGTCCAGGTCACGTCCATCAGCAGCAGGTCGTAGGGGCTGTCCCCCAGCAGCAGGCTGCTGATCGCCAGATCCGAGACGGCCTCCGTCTCGAAGGGGCCCCGGGTCACCACCAGCCGGATGCCGGGGTGGCTCCGGTTGAAGGCCCGCACCGTGGCGGCGGTGGCATCGGCGAAGGGCGCCGGCATGAGGACGTTCACCGGCACCGCCGGCTGGGCCCGCAGGGGCGTCAACAGTCCGGCGAACAGCACCAGAGCCAGCAGGAGCCACAGCCCCGGAAGGCGGCGATCCGTTCGCCGGGGCTGGAGGTTCATGGGAGCGGCGGCGGCAGGGTCGCCTCGGGGGATTCCTCCACCAGCTGCAGCCGCACCCGCTTCCCCCCCGCCAGCTCCCCGAGGGACACCCGCAGCGTGTTGCCGCTGAGGCTCTGCAGGGCCTGCAGCAGCTCCCGCAGGTGGGGCGTGCTGCTGCCGCTCTCCACCCAGAGGCGCTCCTGGAGCCCCCCGAGCCGCCGCCAGCTGGTGTGCAGCTTCAGCACCGCCGCCTCCAGCTGCTGCGCCTGGCCCACCGCATCGGCCAGCAGGCCGAGGGCATCGAGCCGCTGCGCCTCCTGGAGGGCCTTCTCGAAGTCGAGCTGGCCGTACTGAAAGGCCCGCACCGCCATCCCCGCCTCGGCCGCCTTGCGCAGCCAGCGGGCCGTGAGCGTCACGTCCCGCACCCGCTCCAGGTCGGGCTCGTCCCGCAGCACGCGCTGCAGGTCCTGCTGCTGCGGTTCCGGCAGCTGGGAGAGCTCCTTCACCAGGGGAGCCACCGCCCGCGGCGGCAACAGGTTTTCGGCCGTGCGCTGGCGGATCTCCTCCGGCAGCAGCGGGCTGGTGGCGGCAGTGAACTCGTCGGCAAGCCGTTTCACCTGCTTGCGGGTGATCTGCTGGCCCTCGTTGGCGGCCTCGCTCACCAGCTGCTGCACCTCGGGGTCGGACTGGGCCGTTTCGAGAAAGGCACGCTTGGAGAAGTTGTTGACACTGCTCTCCTCCAGCAGCCCGTCGCCCACCAGGCCATCGGCGGATTCCGCCAGTTGGATGAGCGTGTAGGCGCGGGTCTTGCTTATCTCCTGCTCCCGCAGCCACTGCAGGAAGCCCGTGCCGCGACCCTCGCCGCCCCGCTTCTCCCGGTCCCGCACCGCCCGCAGTATCCGGCCGCGCCAGATCTCGGTCTGCAGATCGAAGCGGTCGCACACGGCCCAGGCGGCCTCCAGGCGCGCCAGGAACTCCACGGTGCTGATCGCATCGGAGTCCGGATCCGGGAGCTCGAGGCTGAGGGTGGGGGCCTCGATCGGATCCATCGGCGGGGGGTGGACGCGGTTTCGATCGTGCCACGGCCGGCGGACGGCAACGAAGCGTGACGCCCGGCCCGTGTCGCCTCGGCCCCGCGGGTAACGTCCCGATGACAGCCACCCACCTCCAGCGCAGCGATGGCCATCTCCCGCGGCGACAAGGTGCGCATCAAGCGCCCCGAGTCCTACTGGTTCAACGACGTCGGCACCGTCGCCTCCATCGACACCTCGGGGATCCGCTACCCGGTTGTGGTGCGTTTCGAGAAGGTGAACTACAACGGCTACAGCGGCTCCGAAGGCGGCATCAACACCAACAACTTCGCCGAATACGAACTCGAGAAGGCATGAAGATTCCGTCTAGCACGGTTGCTTCCTTGGTTTGCCGCTGCCCTGGGCAGCGGCTTTTTTCATGGCTCCTCGGCGGCCGTGGCAGAATGCAGGGCCGCTGAGGAGCCCAGCCGCCGGTCGTGCCCGAACTTCCCGAGGTCGAAACCGTGCGGCGTGGCCTCGAGCAGCGCACCCTGGGCTGCCCCTTTTCCAGGGTGGAGGTGCTGCTACCCCGCACGATCGCCGCGCCCGCCGCGCCGGAACTCTTCTGCGAAGCCCTGCGGGGCAGCCGCGTTCACCGCTGGCGCCGGCGGGGCAAGTACCTGCTGGGCACCCTGCAGGACGGCGTCGGCGAGGAGGCGGGCACCTGGGGGGTGCACCTGCGCATGACTGGCCAGTTCCTCTGGCTGCAGGCCCCCCTGCCCCCCTGCCGCCACACCCGGGTGCGGCTGCACACCGAAGCAGGCGTGGAGCTGCGGTTCCTCGATACCCGCACTTTCGCGCAGATGTGGTGGGTGCCACCGGAGCAGGCCGAGGAGGAAGTGATCACGGGCCTGCAGCGGCTGGGGCCGGAGCCCTTCAGCGAAAGCTTCACCGCCGCCTACCTCCAGCAGGCCTTGGCCGGCTCGCAGCGGCCGATCAAGAACGCTCTGCTGGATCAGCGGCTAGTGGCGGGGGTGGGAAACATCTACGCCGATGAATCCCTCTTCACGGCTGGCATCCGCCCCCACACCCCGGCCGGAACCCTGCGAGCCCCTCAGCTGCAGAGGCTGCGGGATGCCCTGGTGCAGGTGCTGCACACCAGCATCGGCGCCGGGGGCACCACCTTCAGCGACTTCCGCGACCTCACGGGCACGAACGGCAACTACGGCGGCGAGGCCTGGGTGTACCGCCGGGGCGGAGAACCCTGCCGCCGCTGCGGCACGGCGCTGCGCCGCGAGCGGCTGGCGGGCCGCAGCACCCACTGGTGCCCCCGTTGCCAGCACTGAGCCCAGAGCCCGGCACGCTTGGATGGGGGAGCCGTTCGTGCCCTGCCGCGTGGACACGCTCGCCCGGGACCTGAGCCAGACCATGGCCGCCCTGCATCGCCGTGGCTGGTGTGATGGCACCGGCGGCAATTTCAGCTGCGTGTGGCAGCGGCAGCCCCTGGAGCTGCTGATGGCCCCCAGCGGCGTGGACAAGGGCTCGGTGCCGCCGGAAGACCTGATCCGGGTGGATGGGCAAGGGAAGGTGGTGGCCGGCCTCGGCCGCGCCAGCGCCGAGACCCTCCTGCATCTGGCGATCGTGGAGGAAACGGGGGCGGGGGCGGTGCTGCACACCCACTCCCAGGCGGCCACCCTGCTCTCCGAACGGGCCCTGGCCACCCTCGATGGGGGGCAGGCGGACATCGCCTGGGTGACGATCGGCGGACTGGAGATGCTCAAGGGGCTGCGCGGCATCACCACCCACGACTGCCGCATCCAGCTGCCGGTGCTCCCGAACGACCAGGACCTGGCTCGCCT
Organism: Synechococcus sp.; assembly: GCA_046081905.1. Lineage (GTDB taxonomy): Bacteria > Cyanobacteriota > Cyanobacteriia > PCC-6307 > Cyanobiaceae > CBW1002. The sequence continues at coordinate 4,507 of JBJTWS010000267.1, forward strand.
GAGCACGGCCGCGCGGCCCCTCCTGCCCGCAGCGCCCCAGGGGCTGCTGATCGGCAGCCATGGGCTCTACGCCTGGGGCCACGACCTCAGCGAAGCACGCCGTCACCTGGAGATCCTCGAGTTCCTGCTGGAGCAGCAATGGCGTCGCCTGGTGCTGCAGGCACTGGAGAGGGCTGCACCGACAGCTTGACGGGGGCCCACATTCGTCTCCCGCATGCCGCAAACCGCCTTCTGCATGCGCTGCCTTCCGCATGCGCCGCCTCCCATTTCCCGCCTCGCGCCTTCCACCTCTTCCCCCGCATTCCCCAATTTCCCCGTGCACATTCCCGCCTCGATTTCCCATGTACTGCTGGACATCGAAGGCACCACCTGTCCGGTGAGCTTCGTGAGCGAGGCGCTCTTCCCCCATGCCCGCGCCCAGCTGGGCCGGTTCCTGGGGGAGCGGGCCGAGGAGCCGCAAGTGCAGGCCCTGGTGGCGGAACTGGAGCGGGCCTGGCGTGCCGAGCAGGATCCCGAAGCCATCGCGCTCGGTGAGCCGGCCGCCCCCACGGCCTCTCCCCGGGAGCAGGCCCTGGCCCTGGTGCCCTATCTGGAGTGGCTGATCGACCACGACCGCAAGCTCACGCCCCTGAAGGATCTTCAGGGTTGGATCTGGAAAGAGGGCTATGCCGCCGGGGTGCTGAAGGGCCCCCTCTACGGGGATGTTGCCCCGGCCCTGCGGCGCTGGAAAGAGCAGGGACTGGCCTTGGCGGTGTATTCCTCCGGGTCGGTGCAGGCACAGCAGCTGATCTACGGCTACAGCACGGCCGGCGATCTGCGCGAGCTGTTCAGCGCCTGGTTCGACACACGCATCGGCCCCAAACAGGCCGCCACCAGTTACGCCTCCATTGCGGCGGAGCTGGCCACTCCGCCAGAGTCGGTGCTGTTTGTGAGCGACTCCCTCGCGGAGCTCGATGCCGCCGCCGCCGCCGGCTGTCTGGTGGCCATGAGCCAGAGGCCCGGCAATCCTGCGACGACGCCGCACCGGCACCCCATCCTCAGCAGCTTCGACGAGCTCGATCGGGAAGAAGGGCCCGGATCAGGCAGCCGCTGAGCGTTCAAGCCCCGAACCGGCGGACGTCTGGCCCTGGAGCCTGCAGCCGAGCTGAATCACACCGGCATCGAGCAGGCGGCCCAGCCGCAGGGCGGTGGCCTCCTCCATGCGGGAGAAGCGTTGCTGCTCGGCCGTGACCCAGGAGAGCTCTGCCGGGGTGATCACCCCGCTGGCCAGCACCTCGAGAAACAATTCGCCTACCTGCATGGGAAGCCTGCCCCACTCGTTGCGACCAGTCTGCGGCGAATTCACGCCGTTGGTCCAGGGGCAAAACGATCGGTCATGGAGGGGAGGGAGGCTCGGCCGGCTGCCAGTGGCAAAAGGCCCACCAACGACCAAAGCCCCCACCGCGCCCCTCAGGGGCAGCAGTGGAGGCATTGGATAGGAACAAGAGTTTACCCTGGCATCGAGCTATTTTCGCGGGAGGCTACCCTCCAACTATCGTCGCCGCTGCTG
>JBJTWS010000268.1:0-3538 GCA_046081905.1 Synechococcus sp.
CCTCTGGCGCTGTGGGCTCAGGCCACAGCGGCTTCTTCGCTACACCGCATGGCCCCTGACCTCTGGCTGACCACCGAACAGCTCTGCGCCCAGCTGTCGATCAGCCGCTCCACCCTCTTCCTCATCCGCCGCCAGGGCCTACTCAAGGACGGACGCCATCTGGTGCCCAAGAACCCCACCGCCACCCGTTCCCACCTGCTGTGGCACCTGCAGCGCTGTCAGCTCGCCCTCGGGCGGATCCACTGATGGAGACGGACCTGAGCCCTTGGCTGCGGACCCCGGAGCTGTGCCGCCGCCTGACCATCAGCCGCTCCACCCTGCTTCGCTGGAGGCAGCTCGGTATCCTCCGCCAGGGGCAGCACTGGGTTCGTCTCAACCCCTGCTGCCCCCGCTCCGACCACCTCTGGCACCTCGAGCGCTGCACCGAGCAACTCAGGCGACAACGGCGTCGGAACTGCCCCCCAGCAGACGGCGCACCACAGCGGCCTTGGTCTGCTCCCCGCTGATCTCACTCAGATAGGTGCGCCGGTGCACCTCCGGGCTATGGCCCATCACCGCCGCCACATCCGCATAGTTCCAGCCGGTGGTCTCCCGCGCCCGGATCGCATAGGCATGCCGCAGGTCGTAGGGCACGCAGCGCTCCCGCCGGCGCTGGGCCTTGCGCTTCCCCTGGGCCGGGGCCGTCTCCACCCAGGCATAGAGCTTGTGCTGCAGCTCGAACTCCGCCCTGGCATCGCTGCTGCGCAGCTTGTGGCAACAGACGGCGCCCAGCCGTTCGTTGTTGTCGCAGCGCATCACCAGGTCCCGCTCAGGGTCGTAGGGCTGGCCGTCTTCATTGACGAACCTCGGTCGGTAGCGGTCTCGCAGCTCCTCCAGCCGCTGTTCGCCGTTGGCACCGCCCAGCCGGTAGCGCTTTACCCAGGCCACCGGCAGGGGCAGGGCCACCCGGAAGCCGGTCTTGGTCACCTTGATGTGCCGTGCCGCCACGCCGATCGCGATCAGGCCATGGGCATCGGGCAGCTCGGCGATGTGCCATACCTCGTGGGGCCGCAGGCCGTAGGTGGCCACCATCGCGAACACCCAGCCCCACAGGGGGTCCTCCTCCATCACCAGATCCAGCCACTGCTCGATCGCCTCGGTGCTGGGGATCCGCCGCCGCGACTCGCCGGCCGCCAGCAGAGCCTGCTTCTTGCGGTTCACCATCCCCCTGAGCTCCTCGCTCAGCGCCTGCGGGGCGATCGCTCCAAAGCCGGCGCGCCGCAGCAGCGACACCACCTCCCGCTTCTGCCGGAATCCCTGGCGATGGGTCGCCATCGGGATCAGCGGTTCGGTCGCATCCTCCAGCCTGGCCTTGAGGCTCTCGCTGGTGTGCAGGGCAAAGCGGCGTACGTCCTCTTCCGTGGCCGGCACGTCCTTGGGCAGCAGGCAGAAGTAGCCCTTGCCCTTGAACGGCCCCGCCAGGTTCATGTTCACGCCCTGGCCGCGCTGGAAGCGCACCACGGCCTCACAGATCTCGGGCCAGCAGGGGGCCGAACGCTGCAGGGACGGAATCGGCTCTTCATCGGCATGTAGCAGAGCTTCCAGCCCCGCCCCAGGCTGTTTTCTGGCCTCACTCACCAGTCGGAAGCAGAGCTCCTCAATAGCCAGCTCGTCCTGGCAGTCGACGCCGCGCACAGCCCGCTCCCGAACCCGGCGACCCGGAAGGTTCTCGTAGACGCTCACCCAGCGGCTGTTGTGACCGACGCGCAGGCGGAAGGGAAGACGATGGGCGCGCAACACGCTGTTGGCTCGGCTCAGGGCGCTGTTGGTTGGTGCCATGGGACAGGGGCTTTGAGGAAGGGTTCCCAAGCCGCAGACCGAAGCGACACCCAGACCCCACACAGGGTTCAGGCGGTTGGAGGATGTTTGGGGGAAACCCCCAAACATTTGGCGCAATTGGGGCATTCCCAGGCCTTTCTCGGTCTCAGACCGGCCAGAGGAGACCGCCGCCTGAACCCGCGAAACCGACTGCGAGCACTGAGAAAACCCAGCTATCGCAAGGCAAGAACCAAAATGGGTCGCCTGAGATTCGAACTCAGGACCAATCGGTTAAAAGCCGAGTGCTCTACCGCTGAGCTAGCGACCCGCCAGAGGCACCAGGCCCGTGGCCGCCCTTTCGGGCACCAAGGGAACGTATCACCCGGCGGGGTACGGTTCCAAGGGCTCTGGAGCGCCGCGGAGAATGGGGCTCCGGCGTGACGGAGCTGATCGATGGCCGCGTTCCCCTGGCGAGAGCCCCGCATCCACCCGGAGGCCTGGGTGGCCGACTCCGCCGTGGTGGTGGGGGATGTGACCCTGGAGGCCGGGGCCAGCCTCTGGCCCACCGCCGTGGCCCGCGGCGACGTGTGCCCGATCGTGGTGGGACCGGGCAGCAACGTGCAGGACGGCGCGGTGCTGCACGGCGACCCGGACCAGCCGGTGACGATCGGCGCCGACGTGACCATCGGCCACCGGGCCGTGGTGCACGGGGCCCGGCTGGAGGACGGCTGCCTGATCGGGATCGGCGCCATCGTGCTGAACGGCGTGACGGTGGGCGAGGGGGCCCTGGTGGCCGCCGGCTCGGTGGTGACCCGCGATGTGCCCGCCGGCGCCCTGGTGATGGGGGCCCCGGCCCAGGTGAAGCGGCAGCTCACGCCGGAGGCGGTGGCGGAGCAGCGGGAACACGCCCGCCGCTATCGACGGCTGGCCGAAGCCCACGCCAACCGCTGATTGCTGCGAATTCGATCAGCCCCGCCCCCGGCAGGCTGCAGCCCGCGATCCCCTCCCTAAGATCGCGCCACTTCCTTTCCCTCGAGCCATGGATCTGCGGCTGCTGCTGGTTGCCACTCCGATCGTGCTGGCTGCGGCCTGGGCCGTGTTCCACATCGGCCGCGCCGCCGTGGGTCAGCTGCAGCTGATGATCAAGCGCGCCCGCGCCTGATCCGAACTTGACCCTCCTGGTGATCGGTGCCGGCCTGGCCGGCACTGAAGCGGCTTGGCAGATCGCCCGTGCCGGTCTGCCGGTGCGGCTGGTGGAGATGCGCCCCGTGCGGCGCTCCCCGGCCCACCACAGCGGCGAATTTGCCGAGCTGGTGTGCAGCAACAGTTTCGGGGCCCTCAGCAGCGACCGGGCCGCGGGCCTGCTTCAGGAGGAGCTGCGGCGGCTGGGCTCCCTGGTGATCAGCACCGCCGACCGGCACGCCGTGCCCGCCGGCGGTGCCCTTGCGGTGGACCGGGGCCGCTACAGCGCCGCCCTCACCGCCGCCCTGGAGCAGCACCCCCTGGTCACGGTGGAGCGGCGCGAGGAAACCGAGCTGCCCGGCCCCGGACAGATCGCCGTGCTGGCCACCGGTCCCCTCACCAGCGAGCCCCTGGCGGAGCAGCTGCGCGCCTTCACCGGCCGGGCCGACTGCCACTTCTTCGATGCCGCCAGCCCGATCGTGGATGGTGAGAACATTGATCTTTCTCTGTCCTTCCTTCCCCCTCCCCACCCCCCCCCCCCCCCCCCCCCCCCCACCCC
>JBJTWS010000269.1:0-5405 GCA_046081905.1 Synechococcus sp.
CACATGGGCTTCTACGGCGGTGTGGAGGATTCGCCCCTGGTGCGCATCCAGTGCGTCACCCAGCGGCGCGACCCGATCTACTTCACCACCTTCAGCGGCCGGCCCCCCAAGGAGGACGCCATGCTGGCGATCGCCCTGAACCGGATCTACACGCCGATCCTGCGGCAGCAGATCCCGGAGATCGTGGATTTCTTCCTGCCGATGGAGGGGCTCAGCTACAAGCTGGCCGTGATCGCGATCGACAAGGCCTACCCCGGCCAGGCCCGCCGGGCGGCGATGGCCTTCTGGAGCGCCCTGCCGCAGTTCACCTACACCAAGTTTGTGGTGGTGGTGGACAAGAGCATCAACATCCGCGATCCCCGCCAGGTGATCTGGGCGATCAGCGCCCAGGTGGATCCCCAGCGGGATCTGTTCGTGCTGGAGAACACCCCCATCGACACCCTGGATTTCTCCAGTGAGCGCCTGGGGCTGGGGGGTCGTCTGGCGATCGATGCCACCACCAAGATCGGCCCGGAGAAGCGCCATCCCTGGGGGGAGCCCCTGCGGCGTCTGCCGGAGCTGGAGGCCCGCCTCGATGCCCGCTGGGCCGAGCTGGGCCTGGCGGACCTGGGCGGCAGCGAACCGGATCCCGCCCTGTTCGGCTACACCCTCGAGCATGTGCTGGAGCGGCTGGCGGCCCTCTCCGGCTGAGCTCCCTGCTGCGTTCCTGCCGCTGCCGCCCCAGCGCCGATGCTCAAGAAGGCCGCCCTCTACGCCCTCCAGGCTTTGCTGGAGCTGGCCCTCGATCCCGCGGCCTGGCGCTCCTGCAGCGCCCTTGCTGCTGCCCAGCAGCTGCCCGCGCCGATGCTGGAGCAGCAGTTGCTGCTGCTGCGCCGCGCCGGCCTGCTCGAATCCCGTCGCGGCCGGCAGGGGGGCTTCCGCCTGGCCCGCCCGCCGGCCTCGATCCCCCTGGCGGAGGTGCTGGCGGCGGTGGCCGCCGATCCCAGCGATCCGGCCTTGGAACCGATTGCGGCCGCGGCCGCGAGTGAACGGGTCACCGCTGCCCTGGAGCGGCGCCTGCGCCGGGCGATGGAGCGGGAGCTGGCGCGGCTCACCCTGGAGGAGCTGCTCTTCGACCTGCGCAGTGCCGAGGCCTCCCTGGAGGAGGGGCAGGGGCTGCTGCTGGGCTGACGCCAATGGCCGGAACCGGTGGCACGATCGGGCGGCAGCCGCGGCCCGCCCGTGACCTCCCCGCTCCCCTCCCCCACCCCGGTGGCCCCCCGCTGGTGGGTGCGGGGTGATCTCGATGGCTTTCTGGGCCTCGGCCTCGACAACCTCATCCAGATCCTGCTGATCCTGGGCCTCTGCCGCGGCGTGCTCGGTTACCCCGATGCCCTGCTGTTCGGCACGATCCTGCCGGCCACGGGCATCAGCCTGGTGGTGGGCAACGGCGCCTATGCCTGGCAGGCCCACCGCCTCGCCTCCCTGGAGCAGCGCCACGACCGCACCGCCCTGCCCTACGGCATCAACACGGTGAGCCTGTTCGCCTACGTGTTCCTGGTGATGCTGCCGGTGAAGCTCACGGCCCTGGGGCTGGGGCTGCCGGAGGAGCAGGCCGTGCAGCTCTCCTGGCAGGCGGGGCTGATCGCCTGCCTGGGCTCGGGGCTGATCGAATCCCTCGGCGCCTTCACCGTGGCCGGGCTGCGGCGCTGGCTGCCGCGGGCGGCGCTGCTCTCCACCCTGGCCGGCATCGCCCTGGGCTACATCGCCCTGGGCTTCTTCCTGCGCACCTACGCCCATCCGGTGGTGGGCCTGCCGGTGCTCGCCGTGATCCTGCTCACCTACTACGGCCGCGTGCGGCTGCCCATCCCCGGTGGCCTGCTGGCGGTGCTGCTGGGGTGCGGGCTGGCGGTGGCCACCGGCCTGGTGCCCCTGGATGCCGACCTCTGGCGCGGCAGCCTCCAGGAGGTGGGCCTGCACCTGCCGCGCCTGCAGCTGGGTGCCCTCTGGGCCGGCCGCGACCAGCTGCTGCCCTGGCTGGGGGTGATCGTGCCGATGGGGCTGTTCAACCTGCTCGGTTCCCTGCAGAACCTGGAGAGCGCCGAGGCCGCCGGCGACCGCTACCCGGTGCGCAGCTCGCTGCTGATCAATGGCCTCGGCACCCTCGCCGCCGCGGCCCTGGGCTCCTGCTTCCCCACCACCATCTACATCGGTCATCCCGGCTGGAAGGCCATGGGGGCCCGGATCGGCTACTCCTGGCTCAATGGGCTGCTGATGGGCCTGGGCTGCCTGCTGGGGGTGTTCGGCCTGGTGGGGCAGGTGGTGCCGATCGAGGCCGGCATGGCGATCGTGCTCTACATCGGCCTGGTGATCACGGTGCAGAGCGTGCAGGCCACCCCGGCGGCCCACGCCCCCGCCGTGGTGCTCGGCCTCCTGCCCGGGCTGGCGGGCTGGGGGGCGCTGCTGCTCAAGGCCGGGCTGCGGGCGGGCGGCGCCGGAACGGCGACCACCCCCTTCGGGCCGGCCCTGCTGGAGCCCCTGCGCCGGGCGGACGTCTGGGCCGCGGGCGCCTTCGCGCTCGAGCAGGGTCAGATCGTGGCGGCGATGCTGCTCTCGGCCCTGCTGGTGTATGTGATCGAGGGGCGCTTCCGCGCCGCCGGCCTCTGCGCCGCCTGCGCCGCGGTGGCCTCCTGGTTCGGCCTGATCCACGCCTGGCGCTTCACCCCCGCCGACACGGTGCTGCAGCTGGGGCCCGGCGCCGGCTCCTCCTGGGCCCTGGGCTATGGCGTGGTGGCCCTCATCCTCTGGGCCGCCGCCTGGCTGGGGGAGCGAACCACCGACGCTCCATAGGATCGACCTTTCCCACCGCCCCGGTCCCTTGAGCAGCGCCGCCGCCCCGTCGTCCCTGCTGTCGCTTCCCGCCGGCGGCAGCCTGCGGGGCACGGTCACGGTGCCGGGGGATAAATCCATCTCCCACCGCGCCCTGCTGTTCGGGGCCATCGCCGAGGGGGAGACCGTGATCGAGGGGCTGCTGCCCGCCGAGGATCCCCTCAGCACCGCCGCCTGCCTGCGGGCCATGGGGGTGAGCGTGTCGCCGATCGAGGCGGGCCAGCCGGTGCGGGTGCTGGGGGTGGGCCTCGATGGGCTGCAGGAACCCGGCGATGTGCTCGATTGCGGCAATTCCGGCACCACGATGCGGCTGATGCTGGGCCTGCTGGCCGGCCGCCACGAGCGCCATTTCGTGCTCAGCGGCGACCGCTCCCTGCGGGGCCGGCCGATGCGGCGGGTGGGGGATCCCCTCTCCCGCATGGGCGCCCACATCCACGGCCGCAAGGGCGGCAACTTCGCCCCCCTGGCGGTGCTGGGCCAGCCCCTGCACGGCGCCGTGATCCACACCCCGGTGGCCTCCGCCCAGGTGAAGAGCGCCCTCCTGCTGGCGGCCCTCACGGCCGAGGGACCCACCACCGTGGTGGAGCCCTTCCAGTCGCGCGACCACAGCGAGCGGATGCTGCGGGCCTTCGGCGCCGAACTGGTGGTGGGCGGCCCCGGCGACACGGAGGTGACCGTGACCCCGGGCGCCATCCTGCGGGGGCAGCCGGTGGTGGTGCCGGGCGACATCAGCTCCGCCGCCTTCTGGCTGGTGGCCGGCGCCATCACCCCCGGCGCCGATCTCATGATCGAGAATGTGGGCCTCAACCCCAGCCGCACCGGTATTCTCGAGGTGCTGCTGCAGATGGGGGCCTCGATCGAGGTGCTCAACGCCCGCGACGTGGCAGGCGAGCCGGTGGGGGATCTTCGGGTGTGCCACGGCCCGCTGCAGCCCTTCGAGATCGGCGGCGACCTGATCCCCCGCCTGGTGGATGAGATTCCGGTGCTGGCGGTGGCGGCCTGCTGTGCCGAGGGCGTGAGCCGCATCCGCGATGCGGAGGAACTGCGGGTGAAGGAGACCGATCGCCTGATGGTGATGGCCCGCCAGCTCGGTGCCATGGGCGCCCGCCTGGAGGAGTTCTCCGACGGCCTGGTGATCACCGGCCCCACTGAACTCCACGGCGCCAGCCTCGACAGCGAGACCGACCACCGGGTGGCCATGAGCCTGGCGGTGGCCTCCCTGGGGGCCCGCAGCGACAGCCAGCTGGCCGGCTGGGAAGCGGCCGCCGTGTCCTATCCCGGCTTCTGGGACGACCTGGCCCGCCTGCGGGCCTGAGCCAGGCGGCCATGGCGGACGACCCGGGCGCTCTGCGGCCCCGCCGCAGCGGCGATGGCAGCTTCAGCCTCTGGAGTGAGCGCTTCGGCGAGGCCTTCCACTGCGCCGAGGGGGCCCTGGGGGAGGCCTGCGCCAAGTTCGTGGATCCGGCGGAACTCGATCGCTTCCCGCCCGGCACCGAGCTGGTGGTGCTGGAGTGCTGCGTGGGCACCGCCACCAACACCGCCGCCCTGATCGAGGCGGCGCAGGCCCGGGGGCTGCGGCTGCGCTGGTGGGGCCTGGAGCTCGACCCCCGCCCCCTGGCCCTGGCCCTGGCGGATGGAGGCTTCCGTGCCCAGTGGCAGCCAGCCACCCTGGGGCTGCTGGAGGCGCTGCGGCAGGGTTCCTTCCAGGCCGAGGGCCTGCGGGGAAGGCTCCTCTGGGGCGATGCCCGCCGCACCCTGGCGGAGCTGCTGCCCTCCCTGGCGGGCCGCTGCCAGCTGGTGCTGATGGATGCCTTCTCGCCCGGCCACTGCCCCGAGCTCTGGAGCCAGGAGCTGCTGCAGCGGCAGGCCGCTCTCCTGGCGCCCCAGGGGTGCTGGCTGAGCTACTGCTCGGCCGCGGCGGTGCGCCGTTCGCTCGAGCGGGCCGGGCTCCACCTGGCCACGATCCGGCCCCGCCCTCTGGCGGCCGGCACCGCGGTGCCTGGTGCCCTCCCCTGGAGCGGCGGCACCGCCGCCAGCCCCTCGCCCCTGGCGGCTTCCCCCTGGCTGCGGCCCCTCACCCCGATGGAGCGGGAGCACCTGGCCACCAACGCCGCCCATCCCTACCAGGATCCAGGCGGCCAGGCGCCGGCAGAGGAGATCCTGCGCCGGCGCCGGCTGGAGCAGGCCGCGGCGGCGGCCGAATCCACCGGAGCCTGGCGTCGCCGCTGGCAGCTTTCCCCCGGGGGCCGCCGGTAGATTCCCGCCCAGCCGCCCCCCTTGCCGATGCTCGCCGTTGCCGTTTTGGCCGCCGGGAAGGGCACCCGCATGAATAGCGATCTGCCGAAGGTGCTGCAGCCCCTCGCGGGCGCCACCCTGGTGGAGCGGGTGCTGGCCGGCTGCCGGGGGATGGCCCCCGAACGGCAGATCCTGATCGTGGGGCACCAGGCCGAGCGGGTGGAGCAGTCGCTGGGGCATCTGCAGGGGCTGGAGTTCGTGCTGCAGCAGCCCCAGAACGGCACGGGCCACGCCGTGCAGCA
>JBJTWS010000270.1:0-22464 GCA_046081905.1 Synechococcus sp.
GCGATCGGCCACCAATAGGCCCGCTCCTGCCCAGAATGGTCACAGGTCGCAGGAACACCATGCAGGCTTTTTCGGTGCGGCAGCTCAAGAGCAACCCCAGCTCCGTGCTGCGGGCTGCAGAGGCCGACGCAATGGCCCTGGTCACGAGCCACCAGCAGCCGACGGCACTGGTGGTGGCGCTTGATCGGTTGGGTCTGCCCGACCCCGCTGCCGTGCGCTCGGGGCTGGCGTTGTCGTTGTTCCGATCCGGCTCCATCTCGGTTGGCTCCGCGGCCAAGATCGCCGGCCTGCCGCTGCCCCGGTTCCTGGAGATCCTCTCCTCGCTCAAGATCCCTGTGGTGGAGGGAACGGCGGCGGAGCTGGAGGACGAGCTGGCCCAGGCACGCCGCTGGCTCGGCCAGGACGCCTGAGCCAGGCTTCGCCATGCAGGTTCTACTGGCTGATGCCGGACCCCTGATTGGCCTGGCACGAATCCAGCAGCTCCAGCTGCTGCGGGATCTGTTTCAGCAGGTCTGGATCACGCCCGTGATTGCTGCGGAAATCGGTCTGGCCCAATCCATGGAGCCATCAGCCGGCTTCCCCGGCAGCGATCGATTGCACGAGGCCTGTGGCCAGGGCTGGCTGCAGATTGCATCGGATCCGGCGGGCACTGCCGACACCTATCAACCCCTCAATCCCGGCGTGGATGCGGGCGAGGCCAGCGCGATCAGCCATGCCCTGCACCAAACGGCTGCCGGTACCCAGGTGCTGCTGCTCATCGATGACCGCTGCGGCCGCGCGGAGGCTCGGCGCCAGGGGCTCGGCATCATCGGCACGGCGGCGGTGTTGGTGCTGGCCAAGGAGCGGGGGCTGGTCCCCGCCTGCGCGCCGCTGCTCAATGCTTTGCGCTCAGAGGGCTACTACCTCAGTGACAGCATTGTGGCGGCGGTGCTTGATCAGGTTGGCGAACCAGTCGCTGGGCTGTGATCGATGCGTCCCGAAACGGAAAAGCACCGTCATGCCGGCGTGAGCTCCATCGGCGCCAGGCCGGAAAGGTGGAGCCGCTGCCAGGCCTCCCATAGGTCGTAGCTGTCCTGCAGCGCCAGCCAGCTCTCCGGGCTGCGCCCCAGCACAGCCGACAGCCGTAGGTCCATATCCGGAGTGACCCTGCTCTTGCTCGTCACCAGCCGCTGAAACGTGGAGGCAGACACCCCCAGCCGTTCCGCCACCTGCCGCAGCGACAGTGCGCAGGGCTCCAGGTACACCCCAGCAATGAACTCGCCGGGGTGGGGCGGTTGGTGCATCGCGATCGGTAGCGCCATCAGTGGTCATCCTCGTAGTCGACATCATCAACATTGCTCACGCGAAACACAAAGGTGAGTCGCCAGTTGGCGTTGACCCAGATCGCCCATCGCCCTTTGTCGGCTCCCTTGAGCTGATGCAGACGATATCCCGGCAAATCCAGATCTTCCACCACCGCTGCTGAATGCAGCGCCGCCAGCTGTAGGCGCAACTTGCGGCCATGATCGGCCTGGATTCCAGCAGTGCTGCCGGTTTCGAAAAACCGACGCAGCCCCTTGTGCCGGAATCCCCGAATCAAGCCTCAAGCCAGGCCACGCACGTACTTTGCAGCGCGTTGCGCAACGTGGCGTGTTCGTCGGTGCATCGCCCATCGACACCAGCTCCAGCGCCTCCTGAAATTGCATTGAAACGAAGCTCATAGCCGTTCGCTCCCGCGCGCCACAAAATCCGCCACCGTGCTGGCCAACCCCTCAGCCAGCGGGATCCGCGCCCGCCAGCCCAGTGCCGCCAGCCGGCTCACATCGAGCTGCTTCTTCGGGGTGCCGTCTGGTTTGCTGGGATCCCACAGGATCTCACCCTTGAAACCCGTGGCCGCTGCCACCGACTCGGCCAGCTCGCGGATCGTCAGATCCACCCCTGTGCCCACATTCAGGTGCTGCAGATCCTCCGGCGCCGGCTGCCAGCGCTCCAGCGCAAACACGCAGGCCTCGCCCAGATCATCCGCGTGCACGAATTCGCGCAGCGGGGTGCCGGTGCCCCAGCAGGGCACGCTCGGGGCCTTCGCCAGGGCTGCCTCGTGGAAACGGCGGATCAGCGCCGGCAGCACATGGCTGTCGGTGGGGTGGTAGTTGTCTCCAGGTCCGTAGAGGTTGGTTGGCATCAGGCTGATCGCGTCAAAGCCGTGCTGCTTCCGCAGCGCTGCACAAAGCTTGATGCCCGAGATCTTGGCGATCGCATACCACTCGTTGGTGGGCTCCAGCGCACCGGTGAGCAACGCCTCCTCGCGGATCGGCTGGGGCGCCAGGCGGGGGTAGATGCAGCTGCTGCCAAGAAACAGCAGCCGCCGCACACCGCAGCGCCAGGCGGTTTCGATCACGTTGGTCTGGATCTTGAGGTTGTCGAGCAGGAAATCGGCGGGGTAGATGTTGTTGGCTCCGATACCACCCACCTTCGCCGCCGCCAGCACCACCACCGTGGGCTGGCGCTCGGCAAACCAGCGTTGCACCGCTGCCGGATCCCGCAGATCCAGTTCCTGGCGAGTTGCCGCAAGGATCTGGCTAAAGCCCGCGCGCTGCAGAGCCCTGCAGATGGCGCTGCCGGCCATGCCGCGGTGGCCCGCCACGAAGATGCGGTCGGCAGGGGTAATCAGGCTCGCCATCAGCGGCGGCCTCCTGCTTGGTCCAGAAGCGGACTAACCTGGTGGTGCCACATGCAATTGGGGCTGTCCATGTCCGCTATGCCGGGGCGCATCGTGAACGTGCACGAGGCCAAGACCCACTTCTCGCGCCTGATCGATGCGGCCCATGCCGGTGAAACGATTGTGGTGGCCAAAGGCGGCAAGCCCTGGGCACGGCTGGTGCCGCTTGAGCCACCCCGTGCACGCCGCGTTCCAGGGGTTCTGGCGGGGCGACTGAACCTGCCGCCCCTCGAGCAGCTGCTGGAGTCGCTGCCCGAGGAGGAGCTTGCTGCGATGGAGCAGCCGTTGCTGTGAACCAAAGCCATCTCCCCGAGCTGCTGCTCGACACCCATGCCTTGCTGTGGTGGCTGGCCGAGCCCGATCGCCTCTCGCCAGCTGCCCATCAAGCGATTGCTGATCCAGGCCATCGCGTGCATGTGAGTGCGGCGTCTGGCTGGGAGATCGCAACCAAGGCGCGCCTCGGCAAGCTGCCTGCGGCCAGCGAACTGCTCGATGATCTGCCCCAACTGCTCGCCGCTCAGGGCTTTGAGCAGCTGCCGATCACCCTGCGGCATGGCCTCCATGCTGGCCTCTACCCCATGGCCCATCACGATCCCTTTGATCGGCTGCTTGCGGCCCAGGCCGAACTGGGAGGGCTCACCCTGGTGAGTCTGGATCCTGCGTTGCAGGCGTTTCCCTGCAACCTGCTCTGGTAGCGCCATCAGCCCTGGCCTCCCTTGGCCTGCGCCACCGCCACAGGATTGGTGGGCGGGTTTTCCATCGAGCCCACCACGTTGAAGCCCTTCAGCCGCAGGATCGCCTCCTTGCGGGCCTCCTCCCGATCCGCCGCCACCATCTCGGCCACCAGCTCCTCCAGCGTGGTGGTGGGCGTCCAGCCCAATTTTTCGTGCGCCTTGCTGGGATCGCCGAGGAGGGTTTCCACCTCCGCTGGGCGGAAATAGCGGTGATCGATGCGCACCACCACCTCGCCCGTGCTGCGCCGGCCGATCTCGTGGATGCCCTCGCCTTCCCACTGGATCGCGCCCCAGCCCAGCTCCAGGGCCGTGAGCTCAATGAAGCGCCTCACCGATTCCTGCCGGCCGGTGGCGATCACGAAGTCTTCCGGAGGGCCTTCCTGCTGCAGCATCCGCCACTGCATCTCCACGTAATCGCGGGCGTGGCCCCAGTCGCGCAGCGAATCGAGGTTGCCCATGTAGAGGCAATCCTCCAGGCCCTCGTTGATCCGCGCCAGGCCGCGGGTGATCTTGCCTGTTAAGCCCAGCATGCCTAGGGCATCGCTGTTACTAATGTATTGCCGGGCCTCGAAGCTCACCGCCACATCGCAATTCTCAGCCAGATAGGAGCCGTCCTGGCAGGTGATTCCCGTGATCAGCGCTGTGCGAAGAGCCACCGATTGCCAGGCCGGGTCTGCGTTCCGGCTGACCCTAACCATAGTTCTGGGGAAGTGCAGCGTTCATTAAAGCGGGTTTCAGGTAGGCCCGGCGCCGCGGAGCTGCTCGGCGCACCAGCGGCCAAAGCTCCGGCCCAGCACCGGCTCGCTGGCGGCGCTCCAACATTGGGCGGCGGGCAGCGCGGCGGCGGCCGCAGCCAGCGCCTGCCGCCAGCGCTCTCCATCCTGCGTTAGTGCCTCCCGCCAGGGCAGCCCGTGCCAGCGCAGGCCCAGCTCGGCCGCCTCCGCCGCCAGCCAGCCGCTGCTGTAGCCCACCGCCGCCGCCGGCTGCTGTAGCGCCCAGCGGCCCGCCGCCCACTGCCAGAGCATGCCACTGCTGCGCTGGCTGTAGCGCGCGGGGTGATAGGCCAGCAACGCCAGCGGGCAGCGCGCCAGCCAGCCTTGCATCGCCGCACTCTCCACCTCCCCCTGCAGCCGCACCAAGGGCAGCCCCGCGGCCTCCGCCTGTTGCAGCACCGCCTCCGCCTGCGCGTTGTGCGAGGCCCTGCTGTGCTGATGCCAGAGCCAGCCCCAGCCCGCCAGCGGCTCCGGCACCCCTTCCTGCAGCAGCGCCTGCAGCACTGTCAAGGCTTCCTCCTGCCCCTTGCCCACCTTCTGATCGCCCCAGTGCAGCAGCACCAGCGGCGGCTCCTCCGCCTGGGGCGCATCAGGCCTGCAGCCACCGCCCACCACCGCCGGATGCAGCCCGCCATCGCGCAGTCCTGTGGCCTTCAGCAGCGGCCGGTAGAGCAGTTGCTGCTGCCGGCTGGGGAACACCAGCTGCAGCCGATGCCCCTGCCGCGCCGCCGCCTTGGCCAGGGCCGCCAGCGCCACCCGGGCGTTATGGCTCGCCTGCTCGCACGGCCCCTCCCCCTCCAGCGTTTCCCCCGGCGCAAACATGAGGCTGATCAGCACCTGCGCCGGCGCCGCCTGGGCCAGATGCCTGGCGAGCCCCAGCAGCTGAAAGGGCAGCAGACTATGGGCCAGCCAGGCGGTGATCGGTGCGGCCGTTGGCTGGGCTCCGTGCCGGGCGGCTTCGCTGAGCTGCTGCTCCAGCCTTCGGGCCAGCTGCAGCATCCCCCCCAGCTCACGCCAGTGGCGCGGATCCTCATAGCCGCAGCCGCTGAACACCCCCCGCAGCGGCTGCGGCGCGCCTACTTCCGCCTCCAGCGCCACATCGGCCCACAGCTCCGCCTTCCAGCCCTCGGCAGCCAGCGCCGCCAGCAGCGGCCGGTTCACCTCGCCGTGGTGGCCCACCGTGCTGGCGTAGGCCGGCTCCACGATCACCAGCCGGCCGCTCTGCTCTGCCATGGCCGGCCCTCTGCGCCACGGCCGGCACCGTAGCCGCGCTGCTGCGGTGTGGCCGCAACTCCAGCACAATGGCGCCAGCGCGCGTGGCCCTCCATGGCAGACCTGCTCGATCTCGGCCGGCGCGGCCAGGCGGAGGCCCTTGCCCAGGCCTTGCAGGCCGCCCGCAACCAAGGCCGCGTCCAGGCCGCCACCGCCCTGGAGGCTGCCTGCGCCTGGTTGCTGGCCGGCGATCCTCGCCAGGCCGATCTGGCCTATCTCGAGGCCGATCAGCTGGAGCCCGCCCTGGCGCTGGTGCCTGATCCGTGGGGCCTCTGGCCCGCTGCCGAGCTGCCGCCGCCAACGGAGGAGCTGCTGGCGGCCGTGCAGCCCTGGCTGGAGCGCTACCGCCGCTGGCGTCATCCCGATCCCCAGGCCCTCTGGCAGGTGCTGCTGCCGCAGCTGCAGGCCGATTGGCGCATGGCGCTGCAGCCCGAGGGCAGCGATGCCCTGCTGATCCTCGGCCGCGCCACGGCTGCCGCCGCGCCGGAGGAGCCGGCAGTCTTCCTGCTCGATCCGCCCCTGGAGCCGGAGCTGGTGCGGCTGGTGGCCGATGCCGAAATCGCCGCCGAACCCGCCGCCAGCAACCGCTTCTGGCAGCTGGTGGCCACCATCCGCCCCCACTGGGATCTCGCCCGCATCCGCGCCGCGGATCTGGCTCTGGCCCGCGGTGAGCTGGAGCTCAGCGGCCGCTGGCTCACCGATCCGCCGGCAGCGGCCCTGGCCAATCCCTGGTTTCACGATGTGGCGGCCCGCCATGCCGTGGCCTCGGGCGCTGTGGATCAGGCCCTCAGCGCCTGGGCGGAGGCCAGCCGCCTCGCCCAGGCCGATGCCGCAAACGCCGTCCTGGCTGAGATCTTTGAGCAGCGCCGCCGCGAAGCTCGGCGCGGCCCCGGTGTGCTGCAGGTGCGCAGCCTGGCCAACCGCGGCGAGGGTGCCGCCGCCCAGCAGCTGCTGGATCGCCTGCTGGAGGAAGACCCCCAATGGCAGCCTCTGCGCAGCCTGCGCGAGCAGCTTCAGGCCAGCGCGGCGCCGCCACCGGCGCAGCCCGCGGCGGCGGTAGCAGCCGAGGCTTCGGCCTTCGGGGCGTTGCTCGATCGCGCCGCTGCCCGCCTGCAGGCCCTCGGCGTTGCCGTGCCGGCCGTGGCCTCCACGCCCCTGCCCGAGGATGCCGCCGCAGCTGCCGCCGAGCTAACCGCCCTCTCCCGCCGCTTCAGCGACTATGAAGCCCGCTTCGCCCTGGCCTGATCCGGCGCCTCAGCCCTGCTGCTCCAGCCGCTCCAGCAGCGCCTGAATCAGGGATTCGGCCCGTTGCAATTCCTGTTGCTGACGCTGCAGCAGCTGCTCCTGCTGCTGATGCGCCAGGAGATAGAATTCGAGCTCTTCCTGCACCTGCTGCAGCATCAACAGGTTGAGTTCGGCTTCATCGCGAGCCTCCTCCAGTTGCATCTCCAATGGAGACGCCGATGGGTGGAGATCAGTCGCAGAGTCGCTCATCTCAGATACCTTAGCGGCAACCGCTGGAGATTCCCCAATGCCTGTGGTCGATTCCGTCTCCAGCGCCGTCCCGGCGCCTCTGCAACCCACCCCGGCCGCACCCCATGTGGAGGAGATGCGCTTTGCGGATTTCGCCAGCTTTGAGGCCTTTCTGCAGCGCAGCCATCAGCTGTGGCCGCAGCAGGTGCAGCAGGCGCTGCGGCTGATCGCCCTGCACGGCATCCTCGATCCGATCACGCGCGAGCCGGTGCCAGCCCAGGAGCTGGAGCTCCTGGGCACCAATTTCCGCGAAACCCTGCGGCATCGCGACTGCCTGGCCCGCCATCGCGCCGTGCTGCTGCTGCTCATGGAGCTGCTTGCCGCCGGCCAGCTCCCACCTCGGGAGCAGCTGGAGCTCTACTGCCCGGAGGCCATCACCCCGTTCGCGGCCCTGCTGCGGGACGTGTTTCCCAAGGCAACCGGCAGTGAATTCCTCCCGGACCCTCAGGATCCCCAGCGCCAGCTTTATAATCACCAAGATCTCTGCGATCTCACACTGACGGATGCCTGCATGGATGTGGTGCTCTGCAACGAGCTCTTCGAGCACCTCTACAACATCCCCGCCGCCCTCCTCGAGATCGCCCGCATCCTGCGCCCCGGTGGCTACTTACTCTCCACCTTTCCCTTCGCCTACAACCGCCCGGACACGATTGTGAAGGCCCGTCACCGGCCCGTTGCCACACTCGGTGTGGCAGCTGAGGTGGAGTTGCTGATGGAACCCGAATTTCACGGCAACCCCGTGCGCCCTGAGCAGGGCAGTCTCGTGTACCAGATCCCCGCCTGGGACCTGCTCGATCAGGCCCGCCAAGCTGGCCTCAGTGATCCCGCCATGCACTGGATCGCCGCCCCCAGCTACGGAGTGGTGGGGCAGGAAATCCCAGCCGTGCTGGTGCTGGTGGCCCGGAAGGACTGAAGGCGGAACGCCTCAGAACCGGCGGCGGGAGAATACGGCTGCGCCGGCGTGAATCAGCCGTGGGCGGCCAGCCAGGCGGTGAGGTCGTCAGGGCCGGAGAAGTCGAGAAGCGCTTCCGCCAGAGCCTCCAGCTGCTCCAGCGGCAGCGCCTGGATGCGGGCCGTGGTGGCGTCGCTCAACGGGCCGCAGCGGCGCGCCAGTAGGCGCAGGGTCACGCTGCAGGCCTCGGCGCGGCGGCCCTCATGGCGGCCTTCCAGGCGACCTTCTTGGCGGCCGCGATCCTCTCCGAGGCCAAAGATCTCCCGATAGGCCCGGCTCTGGGTGAAATCTTCGAGGGTGATGCCGCCCATGACGCAGATCTCCTGCAGGGGTCGATCGTTGAACCGTGCCAGCTGGATAGCCGGGATCAAGGGCAGCACCTCAGCGGCGGCTGGGTCGGAGATCGCCTGCTGGCGCAGCCCATCGGTGCACTGCCGCAGCCGGTCCTCGGGTTGCAGCAGCAGGCTGAGCACCTGGGTGAGGGGTTCGCGGGATGGCGCGCCATCCCTGGGCTGCAGCTCGATCCAGCGCACGCGGTGCTCCAGAAACTCGCGCACCGGGGTGGGGTTGCCGAAATCCAGCTGCCGATGCGGGCAGATCACCACCACGCGCCAGTCGCCGTGCCAGGCCTGCTGCTGCGGAAGCGGCCGGTTTCGGCATAGAGCCGCAGCAGAAAGCCTGGATCGGTGGCCATCTGGGCCTCGAGCACCACCGCCGGCAGGTCGGGCCGTTGCGGAGGCGGTGTGAACAGCCCATCAAGGCGGTACTCGCGCTCCTTGAGCACTGGCGCCGAAAAGCTGTAGCCGGCTGCATCGGCCGGCAGATCCTCCAGCCAGCGCAGAATCAGGTCCGGGTTGCTCTGGAACAGGAAGTAGAAGAGCTTGTCGCTGGCCAACGGGGCAGGTGGGCGCTGGCGGCAGTCTGCTGGGGTGGCATGCGCTGCGCTGCAGCGGCCGATCGGCTGCAGCGCCTGCTGTTGTTGCTGCCACCGCGAGCTGCAGGCGGGCGGGGGCACCGGGGCTCGTTCCGGCGGGATCGGTGGAGGGCGGCGAGGGGCCTTGCCCCCCTGTCTGTGTGCGGAACGCTCCAAAACTCGTGCCGGCAGCACACCACATCTGGTGTGCCTCCGGGCCTGGATTTGGACACGGTCGCCGCCCGATGGCGGGAGCGTCCGGCTGCGCCGGCGTGGATCAGCCGTGGGCGGCCAGCCAGGCGCTGAGGTCGGCTGGGCCTGTGAAATCGAGGAGCGCTTCGGCCAGGGCCTCCAGCTGCTCCAGTGGCAGCGCCTCAATGCGGGCGGTGGTGGCTTCGCTGAGGGTGCCGCAGCGGCGCGCTAGTAGGCGCAGGGTCACCTTGGCGGCTTCCCGGGCTTTGCCGCGGGCTTCGCCAAGGCCCAAGATTTCCTGGTAGGCCCTGCTCTGGGTGAAGTCTTCAAGGGTGATGCCGCCCATGGCGCAGATCTCCGGGATGCTCTTGTCGCGAAACCGTGTGATCTCGATAGTTGGGATCAGCTGGAGCACCTCGGCCGCCTCAGGGTCTGTGGTCGCCTGCTGCTGCAGGGCATCGCTGATCCGGCGCACCTGGCTCTCCGGCTCGAGCAGCAGGCTGAGCACCCGCCACTCCGCAAATTCCTGCACCGGGGTGATGGCGCCGAACTCAAGCTGCCGATGCGGACAGATCACCACCACGCGCCAGTCACCGTTCCAGGCCTGCTGCTGGATCAGCGGCCATCTTCGCTTCCAGCAGCACCGCCGGTAGATCAGACCGTTGCGGCGGCGGCGAAAACAAGCCATCGAGGCGGTATTCACGCTCTTTGAGCACCGGTACCGAGAAGCTGTAGCCACCCGCATCAGCCGGCAGATCCTCGAGCCAGCGCAGGATCAGGTCTGGGTTGCTGTGGAACAGGAAATAGAAGGGCTTGTCGCTGGCCAACGGGGCAGGTGGGCGCTGGAGGCACTCTGCTGAGAAACGCTCCAGAACCGTACCCAGCAGCACACCAGATGTGGTGTTCTGCCGGGGCTGGTGAAACACCTCCCTGTTCCCCGGCTCCGGCCTCGACAGGCTCACCCCGGGCTGCTGGCAAAGCGCTTTCAGCAGGTCAGCTGTGGGTGGCCAGCCAGGCGGTGTGAGGTGGTCGTGGCTCCGGAGCGGGGAATGCCCGCTTAACCTCGGCTTACCAGGATGGCGGGGGACGCGCAGCTGGAAGGTACCCTAGCCCTGCTCGAACAGCTGGAGGGCCTCTGGGATTTCGCCCTCCAGGCCCCCGTGAACCCGGCCGATCCGGAGGCGCTGCGGGCACTCGGTGCTGAGTGTCACAGCCAGATGCTGGCCATCGAAGCGGAGAACCGCCCCGAAGCCCTCGCCCTGGCGCTGGCGGGGGCCCGTCTCTACGCCTGGCTGCAGCTTCAGCATCCCCCCCAACCCCCCTGGGTAGCCGTGCTGGAGGAGCAGTTCTGCCGCTATGGCGTTCTCTGGATGAAGGAGCAGGGGCTCACGGATGTGGGACAGGCCCGGCAGGCCCTGCCCCTCGTGGAACGGCTGCTGGCCTTCCACCCCGAGCGGCCCTCCTGGATCGAATCCCTCCAGCGCGAATGCCTGGCCATCGGCGTCCCTGCCGCGGCCGCAGACAAACCCGGCTGGATCCCCAGGGGGTTTCTCGATCCCCAGCGTGATTTCCCCGCTCCGCCAGGGGGAGCGACGCCGGCCCTTCCCTGGCACGAACCCCTGCACGCCTACCCGCTGGGCCAGATCGCAGTGGCCGAGGGGCTGGTGCTGCCCGTGGGCGCCATCGCCAATGGCCACTGGTGGTGCGACTGCCTCCAGTACCTCCCGGAAGGATGGCCCTCCGCCCCCTGGCTGCAGAACCTGGCGGGCTACACCCTGCACCGCCCCTCCCCTGACGGGGAGACGGTCGGCCTGCTTCCACCTACCGGGCCACACCACGAACACAGGCTGAGTGGATCCTGGGCCGTGCTCAACGACATCGTGGGGCACCGCAACCTGGCCCATTTTCTGGCGGACACGCTCCCGCAACTGGTGGCGCTGCGCCAGCTGCGGCAGGAGCACCCCGATCTGCAGGTACTCGCCGCCCGGGAGCGCTTTCCCAACCTCGCCCACCTGCGCCGGCTGGTGCTTCCTGGCGAGGTTCACTTCCGCGAC
This sequence comes from Synechococcus sp., assembly GCA_046081905.1. GTDB lineage: Bacteria > Cyanobacteriota > Cyanobacteriia > PCC-6307 > Cyanobiaceae > CBW1002. The sequence continues at coordinate 11,122 of JBJTWS010000270.1, forward strand.
ACCCTGCCGGCTCGCCCCCTGCGGGTGGAAACCCTCTGGCTGCAGGCCGTGGCCTTCAACGGCGGCAGCGGCTTCCATCCCCATCACCAGCGCGGCTGGTACCTGGCCCTGCCCGAGTTCCGCGAGGGGGTGGCCCTGCTGCGGGACGGGCTGGCCCTGCCGGACCATGCGACCGGCTTCCGCCAGCACTGGGTGTGTTTCTGCCGGGACCTGGAGGCCGCCACCGAAGCCCCCCAGAGCCGCCACTTCAGCAACTATCCCCAGCTGCTGGAGCAACTCAGCAACCGCGGCGTGCTGCTGCTGGATCCCGGCCGCCATGACATCCGGGTGCTGCACAGCCTCCTGCAGCACGCCCGCGGCTTCGTGGGCATCCACGGCGCCGGCCTGGCCAATGCCTTCCTGGCGCCGCCGGGCTGCCGGATGATTGAGATCCGCCCCCACGCCGGCGCCTGGCAGATGCTCGAACTGCTGGGCCGAGCCGCCGGCCTCGACTGGCGGGTGAGCACCGCGGCCCAGGATCCCACCGATCCCGAGTGGAGCGTGATCGCCATCGAAGAGGTGCTGCAACTGATGGAATAAGCGCACCTGGCCAGGGCCCGCCGGATGCAGCGGTTCGAGAACCAGCCCCTCGGGCCCTATCCCCGCCTGGTGGTGCTGGGCGCCGCCAAGCTGGGGAACTACGTGGTGCTGCAGCCACTCCTGCGGGGGCTGCGGGAGAAATACCCTGGCGGCGAGCTCACCTACGTGGGCAGCCGCCGCACCGCTGAGCTGGAACGGAGCAATCCCTGGCTGCACAGGGCCCTGCCCCTGGCCGAACGGGGGGCGGAGGCCACGGCGGAGCTGCAGCGCACCCTTGCCGGCGATCCCATCGATCTGGTGATCAACGCCGATGGCCATGCCCCCCACACCTCGGTCTGGGTGGACGCCCTGCGCCCCCGCCATGTAGTGGGCGCGGCCCCGCTGGCCGGCGGCCACCATCCCCTGCAGCGACTCGCCGCCGACCCCCACTGGGCCGACCCCGCCCTGGTGCAGCGCTACTCCGGCTGGATCGGCAGCAACAGCATCCGCGAGCTGCACTGCCGCGTGGCCTGGATCAACACCGCCTTCGAGCAGGTGGAGCTTCCCCAGGAGGAGCCCCCCGCCGCTCTGCCGGAGGTGTGGATCGCGGTGAACGGCGAGCGGCCCGCCAAGCTCTGGCCCCTGGAGCACTGGATCGCCCTGCTGGGGCAGATGCAGACCGCTCTGGGGGTGGATCCCCGGCAGATCGGCCTGATCGGCGGCCCACCGCCCCGGCGGCCCGGCCCCGGCGATCAGCTCGAGAAGGCGCTGCTGGCCGCGCTGCCGCTGCAGGACCAGCGGGGGCGGCTGTCGCTGCCGCAATGGGTGGGGGTCCTGGCCCGCAGCCGCCTCTGCATCGCCGTGGATGCCGGCCCGCTCCACCTCGCCGCCGCCGCCGGCTGCCCCACCGTGGCGCTCTTCGGCACCGACGGCATAGGCGTGGGAGCCAGCCCGCGGCTGCTGTGGGCACCGCGCAGCCCCAACGTGTGGCTCCCAAGCAGCCCCCTCCGCTGCTCCCTCTGCCAGGAGGAGCACTACCGGAACGCCCACTGCCTCCTGCCGGAGCACCTCTGTATGGAGGAGCTCACCCCAGAGGTGGTGTGGCCCCAATTGCTACAGGCCTGGGCAGCCGCCCACCCCTCCCGCTGAAGCTGCCCTGCGGGGCAAATCCGTGGGGTCCACACCCTGGCTGGCCCCCGGCCGCACCGCTCGACGCTGGTCAATTGAATTACCGGATAAGATGAAACGTAATGCGCGGGCTGCTGATGAGAAGCACGATCACCTCCCGCGGGCAGACCGTGATCCCCGCCGCCATCCGCGAGCGCTTTGCTCTCGGTCCTTCCCAGCGGCTCGAGTGGCTGGTGGAGGCCGATGGCTCCATCCGGGTGATTCCCGTGGCCGCCTCACCGATCGAGGCCTTTCGCGGCCAGGGCAAGCGGGGTGGCTCCACTGGGCGGCTGGTAGCGGATCGGCAGGCCGAAGCGTCGCTGGACGCCTGATGCCCCGCCTCTGCCTCGACACATCGGCCCTGCTCACCCTCCGCGATAACGAAGCCGGTGCTGATCGCGTAGCTCACGTGCTCGATCAACCCATACGTTGCCTGGCCTGTTTCATCAGCCGCATGGAGGTGCTCTACCGCGTCTGGAAGGATGAAGGCGAGCGGGCCGGACGTCTGGCCTACGAGCAGGTACGTGCCCTGCCGATCGACTGGCTGGAGTGCAGTGAACCCTTGCTGGTGAAGGCCGCTCAGATCAAGGCGAGTCACCGCCTCTCGCTGGCCGATGCCTGGATCGCGGCGACGGCGCTGGAGTGCGGTGCCACCCTGCTGCACAAGGATCCCGAGTTCCGCTCCATCGAGGCCCTCGATCAGGAGTGGCTGGGTTGATCGATCAGCCGTTGGCGGCCCACCAGGTCGTTGTGGGGCAACTGCCTCAAGCTGCCGCCCTCTCCGGCGGCCCATCATGCTGAGGCCGCCCTGCCCTCCTTCCCGGTGATCACTCCCCCCGGCAGGATCACCCTGGCGGTGCTGCTCGCCGCGGTGGTGGTGTTCGTGGGCGGCTGGCTGGCCCCCGAGATCGTGGCCCTGCTGGCGGCCGGCATCCTGATCGCCACCCGGGTGCTGGAGCCGAGTGAGGCCCTGGCCGGTTTCGGAAGCCCGGCGCTGATCACCCTGCTGGGCATGTTCGTGCTCTCCGAGGGGTTGCTCCACAGCGGCGCCCTCGATCGGCTGCGGGAGCTGCTGGGCTCCCCCGCCATCCGCACCCAGCAGCGGCTGGTGGCGCTGCTGGCCGGCATCGTGGCGCCCCTCTCCGGCGTGATCCCCAACACGCCAATCGTGGCGATCCTGCTGCCGGTGCTGGAGGGCTGGTGCCGCCGCCGCGGAGTGAGCCCCTCGAAGGTGCTGATCCCCCTCTCGATCGCCACGATCACCGGCGGCACCCTCACCCTGATCGGCACCTCCACCAACCTGCTCGCCAGTGATGTGTCGGCGAAGCTCGGCTAAGGAGAATTTCAGCTCTTCTCCTTCACGGCGATCGGCATCCCCGTGTGGCTGATCGGCGCCCTCTACCTCGTGTTGGCCACCCGCTTCCTGCCAAACCGCGGCCTCGATGGCGCCGGCACCCTGCTGGAGCCCGCCTCCCCAGGCATCCGCCTCAGCGAGGTGCTCCTGCCCGCCGGCTCCCGCCTGGCCGGCACCACCCTGCGTGATCTGCGCTTCCGCCAGCGCTTCAACGCCACCGTGCTGGCCGTGAAGCGCGCCAACACCACCCTGCAGGACCGGCTCGGCCGCCTCGCCCTCAAGGACGGCGACCTGCTGCTGCTGTAGGCGCCCCTCGATGCCATCCGCGGTCTGCAGGAGAACAGCGAGCTGGTGGTGCTCGATGAACTCGAGAACGACCTGCCCACCACCCACCGCAAGGGCCTGGCGGTGCTCACGATGCTGGCGGTGCTGCTCGTCTCGGGCCTCGGCTGGATGCCCCTTGTGGCGGCGGTGCTGCTGGGGGTGGGGGTGCTGGTGGTGGGCGGCTGCTTCGATGCCAGCAGCGCCCTGCGGGCGATCCGCTGGGATGTGTACCTGCTGCTGGGCGGCCTGTTCAGCTTCAGCGCCGCCCTGCAGAACAGCGGCCTCGCCCAGCTGGCCGCGAACGCCCTGCTCACCCGCCTGGAGAGCTGGCCGCTCTACGGCGCCCTTGTGGCCGTGTACGCCGTGACCCTGGTGGGCACCGAGCTGCTCAGCTACGGCGCCACCGTGGTGCTGCTGCTGCCGGTGGTGGCCCGGGTGGCGGAAGGTCTGCAGCAGCCGCCGCTGCTGTTCATCTACGTGGTGGTGTTCGCCGCCAGCCAGAGCTTCCTCTCGCCGATCGGCTACCAGACCAACCTGATGGTGTACTCCCCCGGCAACTACCGCTTCCTCGATTTCCTGCGCTTCAGCTGGCCGCTTTCGGTGCTCTATGCGCTGCTGATCCCGCTGGTGATCCTCCACCAGGTGCCGGGGGGCTGAAGCGGCCGCAACCCCTTAGCCTAAGACCAGAGGGCAGCGAGGGGATGGGGGAGGAGGATGTGCGCTGGCAGCATCGTTTCTCGAATTACTGCCGCGCCCTCGATCAGCTCGAGCGGTTTCTCGCGCCGCCCGCCCTGAATGAGCGCGAACAGCAGGGGCTGATCAAGGCCTTTGAGTACACCTTCGAGCTGGCCTGGAACACCCTGCGCGATCTCCTCCGTGCCCAGGGGAACAGCAGCCTCCTGGGATCGCGGGACACGCTGCGGGAGGCCTTCCGGCTGGGGTTGATCGAGGAAGGAGAAACCTGGATGCTGATGATCCAGGACCGCAACCTCACCAGCCATACCTACAACCGCCCCACCGCCGAAGCCATCGCTGCCAACGTGATCGGTCGGTACCTTCCCTGCTACCGCCAACTGCGCCTCAGATTGGAGGAACGCCTACGCCAAGAACGAAACACCCCCTTGGAACCGGACTGAAGCATGGCCACTATCTCCACTCGGATCCCGGGCATCAGCCTCGAGGCAGAGGAGCGGCTCCTCAACGTGTTCGCCCGGCAACCAGGCCTGCGGCGGGTATGGCTCTACGGCTCGCGGGCGCTGGGGCGGCACCGGAGCAGTTCGGATCTGGATCTCACCCTGGAGGGAGACGATCTGTCCCACCACAAGCTGCTCCTGCTGCTGCAGGCCATTGATGATCTGCTGCTGCCCTGGTCGGTGGACCTCTCTCTGCGCCAAGAACTCCCGGCCGATCTGGAGGCCCATGTAGAGCGGGTCGGTCGCTGCATCTGGAGCCGCGACGCCGAGCCAGGCGCGACTTGAGCCGAGCCACCCTCAGGGCTTCTGCCGCCCCGCCATCATCGCCTCGATCTTGCGGATGCGCTGCAGGGTGGTCTGCCACACCTCCAGCTGGAAGGCCCGCGCGGCATCGCCGCCCGCCACCGCCTGGCGGCATTCCTCCACCTGCTGCTCGAGGTTCTCGCCCCGCTCGAAGGCCTCCCAGAGCTGGCGCTCCAGCTTGGCCCGCTCGATGAAGTTCCAGCGCTGCAACCAGGAGGGCATCAACTCAGGGGGAAGAGAAGGTGCCGCCAGTAAAAGCGATCAAGGCCCGAACCACTTCCCCGCCAGATCCACCACAGACACCACCAGCCCCACGGCAATCGCCGGCAGCGACACCCAGCGCAGGGCCGCCAGCAGACCCGCGCGCAGCGCCGGCGGTGTGCCGCAGCCCTCCAGATCCGCCTGCAGCCGGCCGGGGCTGCCCCACGCCATCAGGGCCGCCACCGCCAGGCCGCCCAGGATCAGCAGCACCCCGCCGAAGAGAGCATCCATCACCTCCAGGGCGGCGGTGTCGAGGGCGGGGGGGAGGCCCAGCACCGCCACCACCGCCACGCAGCTCCACACCGCCCGGGGGCGGCTCCAGCCGAGCCGATCGATCAGGGAGCTCACCGGCACCTCCAGCAGCGACACGCTGGAGGTGATCGCGGCGATGTAGGCCAGGCTGAAGAAGGCCACCGCCACCAGCCGGCCGCTGCTGCCCAGCGACGCCAGCCCGGTGGGCAGGGCGATGAACAGGGTGCCCACCGTGCTGCCGCTCACCACATCGCCCAGCCCGAAGCTGGCCACCAGCGGGAAGGTGACGCAGCCGGCCATCAGCCCCACGGCGGTGTCCATCCCCACCACCGCCACGGCCTCGGTGGGCACCTGGCTGCGGCGATCCAGATAGGCGGCATAGGCCAGGATCGCGCCGATGCCGGTGCCGATCGAGAAGAAGGCCTGGGTGAAGGCATTGCGGATCGTGGCCGGATCCAGCAACCGGCTCGCGTCCCAGCGCAGCAGGAACTGGTGGTAGCCGGCCCCGGCATCCGGCAGGAACGCCGCCCAGGCCACCAGGGCCACCAGCAGCAGGAACAGCAGTGGCATGCCCCAGCAGCTGAGGCGCTCGATGCCGCCCCGCACGCCGCCCGCCACCACCACGCCGGTGAGGGCCAGGCTGATCAGGTGGCCCAGCACCGCATCGCCGCCGCGGCTGATCTCACCGAAGAACGCCTCGGAGGCGGCCATGTCCGCCGGCAGACCCACCAGCAGGGCATGCAGCAGGGTGCGGCCGGTCCAGCCCATCAGCACCGCGTAGAAGGCGAGGATCCCCACCGCCGCCACCAGAAAGAGCCAGCCCAGGGGCGCCCAGCGGCGGCCTCCGGCCGTGGCCGGGGCCAGCAGGGGGGCCTGGGCGGTGCTGCGGCCCAGCACCATTTCGGCCACCAGCACCGGCAGGCACACCAGCACCACGATCAGCACATAGAGCAGCACGAAGGCGCCGCCGCCGCCCTGGGAGGCGCGGTAGGCGAAGCCCCAGAGGTTGCCCAGCCCCACGGCACTGCCGGCGGCCGCCAGCACGAAGCCCAGGGAAGAGCCCCAGCGATCCCGCGCCATCGTCAGCCCCCCATCTCCTCCACGCCCACCTGGTGCTGCAGCCGCTCGATGCCCACCACCAGCACCACGCCCACCAGGGCCAGCAGCAGCGCCAGCAGCAGCGCCGAGGCGCTGGGGGGTGCCGCCAGGGCATCGCGCAGCACGATCAGCTTGCCCTTGGCGTTGTGGGTGCTCTCCAGCACCGTTCGGAAGGGCCAGATCTTCCAGAGCGAACCGGCCATGAAGCCCACCAGCAGCGCCACGGTCTGGCCGTGCCAGAGCTCCAGCAGCCAGCGCAACAGCCGCACGAAGCTGAGCAGGCCCACGGCGCAGCCGGCAGCGAAGGGCACCAGCACCGCCAGATCGAGGCCCTTCACCCCCTCCATCACGTGCTGGTACTGGCCCAGCACCAGCAACAGGAACGACCCGGAAATACCGGGCAGGATCATCGCCATGATCGCCACCGCCCCGCTCCAGAACAGGGTGAAGGGGTCGTGGGGCATCGTCACCGGCACCCGGGTGACCAGCACCAGGGCGCCGATCACCCCGGCGGCCATCGCCGCCAGGCCGGACATCCCCCAATGGGCATGGCGGGCGATCAGCACGATCGAGCCGAGGCTCAGCCCGAAGAAGAAGGCGAACAGCGGCTGCGGGTGGAACTCATAGAGCCAGGTGATCGGCCTCACCAGCAGCAGCACCGAGCCGGCGATGCCCCCCAGCAGCGGCACCAGAAAGCCGAAGTGCACCCGGGCGGCGGCCTCCGCCCAGCGCCCGGCCACCAGCAGCCGCAGCAGGCCGGCGTCGAAGCCGGCGATCGCCTCCAGCAGGCGGCCGTAGATGCCGAGGATGAACGCCATCGAGCCGCCGGACACGCCCGGCACCACATCGGCGGAACCCATCGCCAGGCCGCAGGCCAGCACGTAGGGCAGGGAGGGTTCAGCCGCGGCGGGGCGAGCCTCCGCCGCGGCGGATTCTGCAGATCCGGGGGACTCGGGGGAAGACGCTCGCATCGCGGGGAGAAAGGGCCCGTGGGCCGCAGGTGGGCGCATCCTGCCGCGGCCGGCAACGGTTGGACATGGCATCGGCGTTCCAATGGGAGACTGGCCGCGCCCTGCGTCGATCCGCCCGTGAAAGCCCTCAGCGTGCTCGGCTCCACCGGCTCGATCGGCACGCAGACGCTCGAGATCGTGGACGACTTCCCCGATCGCTTCCGGGTGGTGGCCCTCACGGCCGGCAACAACCTCGACCTGCTGATCACCCAGATCTGCCGCCACGCGCCGGAGGTGGTGGCCCTCGCCGATGCCGAGCGGGTGGCGGAGCTGCGGGCCAGGCTGGAGGCCCTTGAACCCGCCGCCCGGCCGGCGCGGCTGCCGGAGCTGCTGGGCGGCCCCGACGGGCTCTGCGCTGCCGCCGCCTGGCCCACGGCCGACCTAGTGGTGACCGGCATCGTGGGCTGCGCCGGCCTGCTGCCCACCCTGGCGGCGATCCGCGCCGGCAAGGATCTGGCCCTGGCGAACAAGGAAACCCTGATCGCCGCCGGGCCGGTGGTGCTGCCGGAGCTGGAACGATCCGGCTCGCGGCTGCTGCCGGCCGATTCGGAGCACTCCGCCATCTTCCAGTGCCTGCAGGGCACGCCCTATGCCGAAACGGCGCGGCTCAGCACCGGCACCCCCACCCCGGGCCTGCGCCGCATCCAGCTCACCGCCAGCGGCGGCGCCTTCCGCGACTGGGACGCCGCCGATCTGGCCAGGGCCACGGTGGCCGATGCCACCAGCCACCCGAACTGGAGCATGGGCCGCAAGATCACGGTGGATTCGGCCTCGCTGATGAACAAGGGCCTCGAGGTGATCGAGGCGCACTACCTCTTCGGGCTCGATTTCGACCACATCGAGATCGTGATCCACCCGCAGTCGATCATCCACTCCATGGTGGAGCTGGCCGATTCCTCGGTGCTGGCCCAGCTGGGCTGGCCCGACATGAAGCTGCCGATCCTCTACTGCCTCAGCTGGCCGGAGCGGCTCGACACCCCCTGGCGCCGCCTCGATCTCACCGAAGTGGGCTCCCTCACCTTCCGCGCCCCCGATCCGGCAAAGTACCCCTGCATGGAGCTGGCCTACGCGGCCGGCCGCGCCGGCGGCACCATGCCGGCGGTGATGAACGCCGCCAACGAGCAGGCCGTGGCCCTCTTCCTCGAGGAGCAGATTCATTTCCTCGACATCCCGCGGTTGATCGACGTGGTGTGTGATCGCCACAAGGCCGACCTCACGGCCCATCCCTCCCTGGACGATGTGCTGGCCGTGGACGCCTGGGCCCGCGAGGCGGTGCGCGAGGCTGCAGCCCGGCTGAACGCCAGAACCCCCGCTGCGCTGCCCGCCTGAACCCGGCGGATTCACCATGGCCCCTCGCCCGCGCGTCAGCCATCACCTGCTGCTCTGCGCCACCCCCACCAAGGCCCTCTGCTGCCCCGATCCCGCGGCGGGGGCCGCCAGCTGGGATGTGCTCAAGCGGCTGGTGCGCGAGTGGGGCCTGGAGGATCCAGCCCGGCCGGAGGGCGTGGTGCTCCGCACCAAGGCCGATTGCCTGCGGATCTGCGCGGAAGGCCCGGTGCTGCTGCTCTGGCCGGAGGGGATCGTCTACGGCGGCGTGACCCCCGAGCGGATCGAGCGCATCCTCCGGGAGCATGTGCTCGGCGGCCGGCCGATCGAGGAGTGGGTGGTGCGCAGCTACGCCCTGGCTGAATCCGTCGCCTCGGGACCCATCTGCAGCAGCCGCAGCAGCCAGCCCACGGCCACCTGATCGCCCCAGCTGGCCGCCACCGGATCGCGGCGCGGGTCCCCCCAGCCGTGGAAGCCGTTGTGGCCGCCGCGGGCGGTGAGCACCACCGGCAGCCCCGGTTGCTGCAGGGCCGCGACGCGGCGGGCAGCCTCCACCGGCACCCAGGGATCGTCGAGAGCATGCACCAGCAGGGTGGGCGGCAGCGCTGGCGCCCCCTCCAGCAGGCGCGGCAGGGGGCTGGCCGCGGCGTAGTAGTGCTCCACCGAGGCGAAGCCCCAGCGGGGCGCGGTGATCGCCGCATCGAAGCTCCGGATCGTGCGGCAGCGCCCGGTGCCCTCCAGCTGCTCCCGCTCCTGCGGCGACACCCCGACGGGATCCTCCAGGGTCTGGTGGCAGAGGCGCTGCAGCAGCCAGTTCTGGTAGAGCCGGTTGCGGGGCCGCTCGATGCAGCGGGAGCAGGCCCCCAGATCCAGGGGACTGCTGACGCAGACCAGCCCATCGAACACGGCGGCCCCGCCCGCCGCACCGCCAGCCGCAGTGCCTTCGGCGCCATCGAGGCAGGCATTCAGCAGCATGGTGCCGCCCAGGGAGATGCCGGCCCCCAGCAGCGGCAGGGGCCGGCCCCCGAGGGGCCCGGCAGCGGCGGCGCGCCCCAGCTCCTGGGCCAGCCCGCGGGCCTGGGCGATCACCGGCAGCAGGTCGCTGCTGCAGCGGGCGGCGTAGGTGCCCGGTGCCAGGTGCCGTCCCGGTCCGGCGCCCCGCAGGTTGAGCCGCAGCACCGCGAACCCTGCGGCCTGCAGCGCCAGGCCCAGGCGGCGGAGCCCCTCCCGATCACTCGAGCCCCCCAGGCCGTGCAGCAGCAGCACCAGGGCGCGGGGGGGGCGGCCGCCGCTGGGGTGATCGAGCAGGGCCAGCAGCCGATCATCCGGAACGCCGGCCGGAGCCGTGTCCGCCGCTGCGGCCGGGGCCGTGGCTCCGGCGGCCGGCATCCGGCAGGGGAGGGGCCCCACCGGCAGCTCCAGGGGCAGGCCTCGGTCCACCGGCAGGCGGGGCGGATGGAACGTATCCCGCAGGGTCTGGAGATCGGCGCCGAGCCAGGGCAGCCGCTCACGGAAGGGCGGCAGCCCCAGCTCCTGGAGGAAGCGATGCGAGCGTCGCAGCGGCGGCGGCTCGAGGGCCCCGCTCACACACCCACGGCCTTCTTGCCCACCCCCAGGGCGCGCAGTTCCGTGAGCAGGCCGTTCAGCACCGCCTTGGCGTCGCCGAACACCATCGCCGTCTGCGGCAGCTCGAAGAGCGCATTGGCGATGCCGGCATAGCCGGCGCCGAGGCTGCGCTTCACCACGAACACCTGGCGGGCCTGGTCCACCTCCAGCACGGGCATGCCGTAGAGGGGGCTGCTGGGGTCGGTCTTGGCCTGGGGATTCACCACATCATTGGCGCCGAGCACGATCACCACATCGGTGGCGGGGAACTCGGGATTGATCAGGTCCATCTCCACCAGCTGCTCGTAGGGCACATCGGCCTCCGCCAGCAGCACGTTCATGTGGCCCGGCATGCGGCCGGCCACCGGGTGGATCGCATAGCTCACCGCTACGCCGTGGCTCTCCAGCAGCTTGGCGAGCTCCCGCAGGGCGTGCTGGGCCTGGGCCACCGCCAGGCCGTAGCCGGGCACGAACACCACCCGCTCGGCGTTCTCCAGCGCCATGGCGCACTCCTCGGCGCTGCAGCTCACGATGCGGCTGTAGCTGGCAGCCTCGCCGCCGCCGGCGCCACCGGCCGGGGCGCTCACCCCGAGGGCTCCGCCGAAGAGCACGCTCAGCAGCGAGCGGTTCATCGCCGTGCACATCACCTGGGTGAGGATCAGGCCGGCGGCGCCCACCATGGCGCCCGCCACGATCAGCAGCTGGCTGCCCACCACGAAGCCGGCGGCGGCCGCCGCCACGCCTGAATAGGAGTTGAGCAGGGAGATCACCACCGGCATGTCGGCGCCGCCGATCGACAGGGTGACGCCGATGCCCAGCAGGGTGGAACCGCCCACGAGCAGCACCAGGGGCAGTCCAGCGGGATCGCTGCTGAGCGTGCTCTTCGGCGGAG
>JBJTWS010000271.1:0-5709 GCA_046081905.1 Synechococcus sp.
GCAAAACGATTGTTGCTGCCGCTGAGGCTGAGGCTATAGGGACTGGCGGTCGTGGTCAGGGAATCGAGGGTCAGATTCCCGGCGAAGCTGGCACTGGAGGCATTGCTGATGGTGAGATCTTTCAGCGTGATCGCTCCGGCGGCATCCACCCCGCTGCTGGTGATCGTCCCAGCGCTACCAGCATTCAGGGTGAGGTTGTAGGCACTGCCGCTGACTGTGCTCGCCAGACTGATGGCAGCACCGGTGGGGCTGCCTCCTTGATTGGTGGTATCGATGCTGGTGTTGCCGATCAGGGTGGTAGCACCAGCACCGAGGTCAATCGCATCGGCGGAGCTCCGAAGAATGGCGCCAAGGCTTCTGGCCGCCCCGCCGCTGAAGGCCAGGCCTCCGTCGAACAGGAACACATCGGATCCAGAAGCATCACCGAGGCTGACGGTGCCAGTGTTGAGGAAATCAACCTTCTGCGTGAAACTGTTATTCGCTCCAGTGAAGCTGATGGAATAAGGATTTGCAGTGGTGACTAGGGAGTCCACCTGAACGTTGCCGGCAAAGATGGCACTGTTCGGTGCGGCGTTGGAGATCTTGAGCAGATTGATCGTGATTGCACCGGCTGCATCGGCGACCGTTGCATAAATACTGCCAGCACTACCGGCATTCAGATCAAGGCCGAAGCTGCCGACTCCATCGGTGATCGTGCCCCCAAGATTGATGCTGGCGCCAGAGGCAGAACCGCCATTGTTCGTGGTGTCGACGATGCTGTTGGCCAGCAGCGTCACACCACCACTGCCAAAGTTGATGGCATCCGACGACGTCCGAATCGTGCCGCCAATGGCGCTGGGGGCATGACCTGTGAAGGCCAGGCCACCATCCAACAGGAACAGATCCGTTCCGGAAGCATCACCGAAGCTGACGGTACCGGAATTGAGGAAATCAACCTTCTGCGCAATGCTGTTCGCAGCGCCGGTGAAACTGATCGCATAGGGATTGGCCGTGGTGATGAGCGTATTGATCTGCACATTGCCAGCGAACGTGGTGCCACCGCTGTTGGTGATCGTGACGGTCCCGATGTCCGTACCGACGGGACCGCTCACATGGACAGCTCCGCTCGTATTGAACGTCAGATTGGAGCTGGCACCACCGGCAGTGCCGGAAACAGCGGCCAGGTTGATCGGTGTGGCGGCCGAACCATTCCCTGCCGTGAGCGTGACACCATCCGCGAGGGTGGCAGGGCCAAGGTTGATGGCCCCCGTGGAGGTCCCGCCGATCGTGGCATTGCCTTTCACAGTCACCACCGTGTCAGCATCTCCCAGGGTGATCCCGCCGCTGCCTGCGGCTGAGACATTGCCGTTCAGATTCACGGCATTGGGAGCTGTGGCGGTGATGCCTCCATTAAAATCAAACTGATCACCACCATTACCAAGGGTGAGACTACCTGTGCTCAGCACATCAACCGGAGCCGTGAAGCTGTTGTTGGAACCCGTCAGGCTGATCGTATAAGGATTAGCCGTCATGATCAAAGCATTGACCTGCACATTGCCAGGAAAAGTTGCACTTGCAGCATTGCTGATCGTGAAGTTGTTGATCGTGATCGCACCACTGGCGTTGATCGCACCGCCACTGCCCGCATTCAGGTCGAGATTGAAGCTGCCGGACCCATCCGTGATCGAACTGAAACTGATGTTGGCGCCACCTGCGTTACCGGAACCATGGGTGGTCTTGATGCTCTGGTCACCGGTGAGTGTCAGGCCGGAATTGAAACTGACAGCCTGGCCATTCGTGGCAATGTCGGCGGCACTGTTGATGCCACCACCGGCCGTCAGATTGACGGGACCGACGGCCGTGATATCAGCGGCGGCACCGAGGGTGAGGGTCCCCGTCGCACTGTTGGCCGTCAGGGCACCGATCGCCTGGGTGCCACCGATGGCACCCTGAGCCGTGATGTTGCCCTGGCCGGAGGTCAGGGTGAGCGCCTCTCCACCGACGGTTTTACCATCAATCGCACCACCGAATTGAATGGGATAGCCACCGCTGCCGCCTAGATTGGTCGTATCAAGAGTGGTCGATGCCAGAAGGGTGGTGGGAATGCCGGCACCAACGATCGCCTCACCATTGGCACGAATCGTACCGCCGAGATTCAGAGCGGTGACATTGCCAGACAGCTGAAAGCCACCACCAAAAAGAAAATTGTCACCGACACGACTCCCAAGACCGACCGTCCCCTTGTTCTCAAACTTAATCTCATTGGATAAATTATTACTGAATAGATTGGTGGCTCCGCCGAAAGTAATGGCGTAGGGATTTGAACCCGTAATCAAATTATTCAGCGAGACATTGCCCGCGATAGCAAGATCAGCGGCATTGACGATGGTAAGCAAATTAAGATCAACGGTATCCATCTGGATCAAACCCTTGCTACCCGCGTTCACGGTCAGGTCAAAGGTGGGACCACTCAGGCTTCCCTTTAAGGCGATATTGGCACCATCAGGGTTGCCGCTCCACGTGCTGTCAAACGAAGAATGACTCAACAGGGTGGGAGATCCGGAGCCAAACTTCTGAGCGACACCAGGGGTGCGGATCGTGCCACCGACATTGATATTCGCATTACCGCTGAAATCAAATCCCCCTAGAAAAGCAAAGGTAGGCGTGCCACTGGCATTTCCCAGAGTGACCGTACCGGTATTATTAAAGTCAACAGAATCCGTGAAACTGTTTTTGGCGCCCGTCAGGCTGACTGCATAAGACTTGTTGGTGGTGATGAAATCTTTAACAACGACACCACCCTGAAAACTGGCACTGCTGGCATTGCCGGCGTCAATCGTGAGCGTGGAAGCCGGACCATTGAGATTGCCACCGATGCTGATCGCCCCGCCAGCGGTGTTGATGCTGGTATCAGCCGCCAGGCTGACGGCTCCCGTACCGCCACTGAAATTGAAGCCCCCTGTTGAGAAGACACCCGCCAGGCCAAATGGCGCACTACCAGAAAAAGCTAGACCCTTATTGAAATTAAAGACATCAGTAGCACTATCGCCAAGGGTGACGGTGTCTGAATTTTTAAAATCGACAGCCGAAGCGAACGTATTGGTAGAACCCGTGAGCTTAACCTGATAACTATTTGATGTTGTCAGCAGATTGGCAGCTGTCAGATTTCCTTGAAAATCAACGGACTGACCAGGCTTGGTATTGGTGATTGTCAGATTACCGCCCGAGCCTAAATAGGTCGCCACCGTCACTCCGCTGTTGAACGTGGTGCCCGCACTCATGGCCACGGTGAGGCCATTCAGAGGCTGCGTCCCCCCCACAGCCTGATTGACCGTGATCGCACCATTGGTCGCTTCCAACGTCAGAAGATCCGACCGGTTACCGGTTGAAGGATTCGTGCCATCAATCGTCCCGGTCACGGTGATGGGGCCCGTTGTCGCCTTGAGCGTCAACTGGCCATTGAGCGTCATTCCGTCGACCGAATTGATGGTGAGCCCCTTGCTGGCCGTCACCGGAATGGAGAGAGAGCTTGAATTTGTATCGACAGCAACACCCTTCTTGGAGTCGAGAAAGATGTTGCCATCGAGCGCAGTCAGAGAAATCACCGTTGCACCCCGCCGCAGATCGAGTCCCCCCGCGCCGGCATTCAGCTGGAGATCACCCTGCTCGGCCTTGAGGACAGCGTTGACCTTGATGAGATCACTCTCAACATTGAAACCAGAAGCCCCCTTGGTCGTGACATTATTGTCTAAATTCGTGGTACTACTGACAGACTTCTGGCTCAAAGAAGACAATACCGATTCTGCACCAGTAATGTAATTAACGATTTGTGCCTTGCTGATCTCAAGACTGACACCCGGCAAATTCAACGCTGCCAGGAAGTCAATCTGGCCATCAGCATTGAGCTTCAGCGTGGCTGCTTTTGTACTGGCGCTGATGAGGGGGGCAACAAAGGCAATATCGCCAACAGCCGAGCCGGTGCCACTGGTAGTGATTTCCACATTCGTGCCGGCATCCAGTTGCGCCAGAAGCGTGGATGCGGCAAGCACTGCACTGGGCGCGCTTGCATCTGGAGTCCAGATCCCTGTCGTTGCACTGAAAGAAATTCCGGTGGTGGTTGCGTCAGCAATCGAAAGATCGGTTGGATCGAGCAACCACAGACCGGCGCGACCCTGAGGTGCTGCCGCATCGACAACTCCGAAAGCCTGCAGGTTCTGCTTCGAGGAAGTTTCCACAAAGCCGCCATTCCCACCCTGGCTGCCACCGCGGGCAGAAATCGTCCCGTAAAAACCGGTGTAGCGATCACTCCAAAGGATGACGCGTCCGCCATCGCCCTCAGACAACGCATCCGCCCTCACCTGGGCTCCGGGAGCGATCACGGTGGCGGTGGCCGTGGGCTCGGGTCCCTGACCCAGCTGGTTACCACCGATGAGCACCTCACCACCACCTTTGCCACCGCTGGCCTCCACCCGGGCCTGATCCAGCAGGGCGACGCGATCCCCGAGAAGCTTGATCGTCCCTCCCTTGGCAGACGGACCACCACTGGCCTCGAGCACACCATTCACTTTCACATCGCCGCCACTGGCCACCACGATCGAACCGCCGCTGCCATCGGCACCACGCGCCTGCACCAGACCGTCGAGATTCACGGCCGCATGAATCAAGGCCTGAGCCTCGCTGGCACCGATGCGCACGACCTGGGCCTGGAGCTGCCCTTCATTCAGCAGTGAGCCACTGACCGCCGGATCCAGCGCCACCTGGAACAGACCATCACCGCTGAGATCCACCGTCGCCGCCGTGCCGGAAGCCAGCTGAATCGTGCCCAGGCGAGCGCTGATCAACCCCTGATTGATCACCTGCGGGGCAATCAACGACACCAATCCAGCATCGGCAACCGAAATCGTGCCACGGTTGATCACCGCGGCATTGGCCGGAGCACCCGGCAATTGCTCCAGCAGCAGCGGCCCACCCTGCATGAAATGGGCTGGATCCATGGTCAGAGTTCCAGCCGCAAAACTTGCCGTGTTGATCACAGCCCCAGGGCCAATCAAGATGCCGTTAGGGTTCAACAGCATCAGGGCTCCATTCGCACTGAGCTGACCGAAGATTTCGGTTCCCAGACCTCCGGTGATGCGAGCCAGCATCAGGCTGGTGGCGCTGGGCTGCTGAAGATTGACCCGTTCTCCAACACCGATATTGAAACTTCGCCAATCTCCAGCGGCTCGATCCGTCCCTTGCCGGATCAACAGCGTGCTGGCATCCGGCTGCGTGACACCGATGGACCCACCGCGCACCACGAGGCCCTCGGGCAGAGCCCAGGCCTCGCCGGGAACCAGACTGACAAGCAGTGCCAGGGGCAGCGGCTTCAGGCTGATGAAAGCAGATTTGCCAAGCGACGAACCATTCGCCATGTATTTTCTAATGTTCTCACGCAAGGTGTCAGATACATTAATCTGCTTATACTTGAAGTGATTTGGAAACTTAGCTGGCATGAAGCTACCAGCAATAAGAATGTGAGTTATCCCGTTGGATTTTAGAACTTCTAATTTGGATGCAGCTTCTTCATTTCCTAGGTATAGCCCTTCGAGGATTCTATCTATAATATATAGCGGATTGCTGATTATAGAACTGTCTATTATATAATCCATTAATACATTCTTATCTATTCCACCTTATTTAGCTGAGAATCCTCTTGAGTCTAGTACAAGTTACATGAGGAAATTTAGCCAG